>NZ_JBSGBY010000428.1:0-7412 GCF_053601505.1 Nocardia sp. NPDC004722 | reverse complement strand
GACCGGGTCGGCGGTGGCCAGGCCCGCGCCGGCCAGCGGCGCGGACAGCACCGCGAGGACCAGCAGACCGCGGGTGGCGGTGCGTCGAATTACGGCTGTACTCATGGCGAAATCACCTTCATCAGGGGGAATGCTCCGAAAGTCGCGGAGCGCGAAGATGATTCAAGTCGACCCGCCGCCGGATCCCCAGTGTTGCGCGGCCTTCTTCAGGACAGCTTCAGATCCCCTGCGCACACCGCGAAACTTGCTACCGTGGGCCAATGACCGCGAGCATCCGGTTGTCCTCGGGCACCGGCCGATGGGTTCTCCTCGCGACCGTCCTCGGTTCGGGGATGGCCATGCTGGACGCCACCGTCGTCAATGTGGCCCTGCCCAGGATCGGCGACGAATTCGGCGCCTCCATGGCGGATCTGCAATGGACCGTCAATGCCTACACGCTCACGTTGGCCGGGCTGATCCTGCTCGGCGGGTCGCTGGGCGACCGGTACGGGCGGCGACGCGTATTCCTGATCGGCGTGGTGTGGTTCGCCGTCGCCTCGGCGTTGTGCGGTGCGGCGCAGGATGTTTCGATGCTGATCGCGGCGCGGGCGCTGCAAGGGGTGGGTGGCGCGCTGCTCACACCCGGATCACTGGCCATCATCCAGGCCTCGTTCCGGCCCGACGAACGCGCCAAGGCGGTCGGCGCCTGGTCGGGGCTGGGCGGTGTCGCGGGCGCCATCGGGCCGTTCCTGGGCGGCTGGCTGGTGGAGGCGGCCGGGTGGCGGTGGGTGTTCCTGCTCAATATTCCGCTCGCCGCGGTGGTCGTGGCGGTGACGGCGCGGCATGTGCCGGAAACCCGTGACGAGTCCGCGCACGGCAGGTTCGATGTGCTGGGCGCGGTGCTGGCGGCCGGATGCCTGGCCGGGATCACCTACGCGCTGACCATGGCCCCCGTGCACGACGCGAACCGGATCCTGGTGTGGGGCAGCGCGATCGCGGGCATCGCGGCCGCGGCGGGTTTCGTGGTGGTGGAGCGGCGGCGCTCGCGCGCCGATCAGGATCCCGGTGCCATGCTGCCCGTGGACGTGTTCGCGTCCAAGCAGTTCAGCGCCATCAACGTGGTCACCTTCGTCATGTACGGCGCGATGAGCGTGGTCTTCTTCCTGCTGGTGCTGACCCTTCAGGTGGTGTCCGGGTTCAGCCCGATCGCCGCGGGCACCGCCATGCTCCCGGTCACCATCCTCATGCTGTTGTTCTCCGCACGGTCCGGAGCACTGGCCCAGCGCATCGGCCCCCGCTGGCCGATCACCATCGGCGTCCTGCTGGCCGCGGCGGGCATGCTGCTCATGACCCGGATCGGCGTCCACACCTCCTACCTGCTCGATGTCCTGCCCGCCGCAATGGTTTTCGGTCTCGGCCTGGTCCTCGCGGTGGCGCCCCTCACCGCGACCGTCCTCGCCACCGCCGACGAGCGCCACGCGGGCGTGGCCAGCGGCGTCAACAACGCGGTCGCCCGCGCCGCCGGTCTGCTCGCGGTGGCGGCCATCCCACCCCTCGCGGGTCTCACCGGCTCCGCCTACACCGACCCCGCCGCCTTCGCCCACGGCTTCCGCCTGGCCATCCTCACCTCGGTCATCCTCATGGTCGCGGCCGCCGCCCTCGCCTTCTTCACCGTCCGCGACGACGCCCTGCGCCAGGCCCCGCCCGACTGCGAACCCGAATGCAAGACCTTCTCCGCCGTCGCCAGCCCACCCCTAGAACCCCATCACTCGCCGAAGTCCGCGACCTAGCCGGTGGCGCTGGAACCGTTGCCGACCGAGCCCGACTAGGGTCCGGGGCATGGCGCGAATCGCGGTGGTGGGCAGTATCAATATGGATCTGGTGACGACCGTGGGGCGGCGGCCGCAGCTCGGGGAGACGGTGTCCGGACAAGGCTTCGCGCTGGTGCCCGGCGGCAAGGGATCGAATCAGGCGATCGCCGCGCGACGGGCCGGAGCCGACGTCGATTTCGTGGGAGCCGTCGGTGATGACGTCTTCGCGACCGCGCTGCGAGAGGTGCTGCGCGAGGCCGGGGTCGGCGTTTCCCGCTTGCGGACGGTGAACGGACCGAGCGGCATCGCGACGATCGTGGTGGACGGTGGCGGCGAGAACACCATCATCGTGGTGGCGGGGGCCAATGGGCGGCTGACGGACCTGACCGCGGCCGAACGGCAGACGATCGCCGACGCGGATGTGCTCATGTGCCAGTTGGAGATTCCGGTGGCGACGGTGCTGGCCGCGGCCCGGCACGCGCGGGCCAACGGGACCGTCGTGATGCTGAATCCGTCACCGGTGCGGGAACTTCCGGCCGAGGTGTGGGCGGAAGTCGACGTCGCCGTGGTGAACGAGGGCGAAGGCGAGCAGTTGGCGGGCGCGCTCGCCGCAGTACCCCATGTGATCACCACGCTCGGTGCGGCCGGGGCGTCGTATCGGGGCCGAGACGGAAAGACGCTGTCGCAGCCCGGTGTCGCGGTGCGAGTGGTCGACACCACCGGCGCTGGCGACACTTTCACCGGCGCACTGGCCGCGCACTGGCACGAGGGCCCGGCGACGGCGCTGGCGTGGGCGTGTACGGCCGGTGCGCTGGCGACGACGAAACTGGGTGCCAGCGCCTCGATTCCGGAACTGGCGGAGATCCGGCAGGCGCTCGCCGAGGCCGGGGCACGATAGACGAATGTGATGATGGGGGGCGGGTTCGAGGAAAGGGTGCGGGATGTCGCTGCGGCACGGGCTGTTGGGATTGCTGGCGGAAGGCCCCGCGAGCGGGTACGACCTGGCGCAGCGATTCCAGGAAGCGCTCGGGCCGGTGTGGCCCGCCCGACATCCGAAGATCTACGCCGAACTGGGGAAGCTGGCCGAGGCGGGCCTGATCGAACTCGACAGCGAGGGCGCGCGCGGCCGAAAGGCGTACCGGATCACCGAGACCGGGCTGGCGGAGGTCCGACGCTGGCTGGTCGAGGAGGAGGTCGATCACACCCTGCGACTCGAACCGCTGCTGCGCTCGTTCTTCTTCTGGCTGATGGAGCCGAAGGATCTGGACGAGCATCTCGAGCGTGAGGGCAAGTTCTTCGGCGACACCGCGGCCATGTACCGCGAGCTGACCTTGGCGAAGGATCGCGGGGATTACGGGACCGATCCGCACGACAAGTCCAAGCGCATCGCGGTCGAGGCGGGCATCCGGTTGTATGAGGCGCTGGCCGAATGGGCCGAGTGGGCGCGCGACGAGCTGGCCGAGGACAAGCAAAACCTGTAGCCCACAGGGGTATTCGAATCTTCCCGGGAGATCCGCAGGCGTTGACATGTCCCTTGGGACATGTACCCTTGTACCTATACCCGGGTAATGCGTATCAACCGCGATTCGATCCGAGGCTCCACATGACACCAGCCACCCACCCCCGCGCCGTCCTGCTCACCGGCGCGAGCGGCGGTATCGGCCGCGCCTGCGCACTGGCGCTGGCCACCAAGGGATTTCACGTCTACGCCGGCGTCCGCACCGCGACGCCGGAGCTCGATGCCACCGGCATCACCCAGCTCACCCTCGATGTCACCGATTCCGACGGCGTCGCCGCGGCCGCCGAACAGGTGGCGAAACAGCAAGACGGACAAGGGATTCACGCCGTCGTCAACAACGCGGGCGTGCTCGTCCAGGGCCCGACCGAACTGGTCCCGATCAGCGAATGGCATCGGCAGTTCGAGGTGAACGTGTACGGACCGGTGCGCGTCATCCAAGCCTTCGGCCCGCTGTTGCGTGCGGGCGGTGGGCGCGTGGTCAATGTCAGCGCTGCCAGCGCCCGGGTGCCCTTCCCGTTCCTCGGCCCGATCGGCGCGAGCAAGGCCGCGCTGGAGTCGTATTCGGAATCACTGCGGGTGGAATTGGCCCCGTGGCGAGTCCCGGTGTCGATCGTGCAGCTCGGGGCCATGCGGACCGAGATCTTCACGAAGTCGGCCGCCGCCGCGGATATCGCACTGACACAGGCGGATCCGAGGACGGTCGCGCTGTACCGGCGGCAGCTCGCCGCCTTCGAGCAGGCCGCCGCCCGGCAGCGCTACGCCCCGGTCGGCGTCGCGGTGTCGGCGATCGTCCGCGCGGTCGAGGCGCGGCGGCCCCGCGCCCGCTATGTGGCGGGCACCGACGCCCGGCTGGCGGTCTGGCTCTCGCGGATCCCGGCGCGCTGGCGCGACCGCGTCTTCGAGCGCGCGCTCGGCCTGTCCGGCCTCGAGCCCGCCCCGGTCGCGTAGCGGGCCCGGGAACAGATCACCACCTACCGCACTTCCATCGTCGTGGACATTTGACCAAGAATTGAACCGGTCGAATGTCCACGACGTTTGGCATCCAAGATCGACAGTCAGGAGCTGGGCCAATGGATTTGGGACTCGACGGCAGGACCGCGGTCGTGACGGGAGCGTCGGCGGGGATCGGCGCGCAGATCGCGCGGACGCTCGCGGCGGAGGGGTGCCATGTGCATCTGGCCGCCCGCAGCAAGGAGCGGCTGGACGAGCTCGGCGAGGAGTTGCGCGGGGAGCACGGGGTTCGGGTCGTCACCCAGGCGGTCGATCTGCGGTCGGCCGGGGAGCTCGAGCAATTGGCGACGGCTGCCGGAGCGGCGGACATCCTGGTCAACAATGCCGGGGACATTCCGGCGGGGACCCTCGAGGCCGTCGACGCCGAGACCTGGCGGCACGCCTGGGATCTCAAGGTTTTCGGCTACATCGATCTGAGCCGCCGGATCTACGCGCAGATGAAGCAGCGCGGGCGCGGGGTGATCGTGAACGTGATCGGCTCGGCGGGCGAGCGGCCCGACGCCGAGTACATCGCCGGCAGCACCGGCAATGCCGCGCTCATGGCCTTCACCCGCGCACTGGGCAGCCGCAGCCCGCGCGACGGCGTCCGGGTGGTCGGTATCAATCCGGGGCCGGTGGCCACCGCGCGCATCACCACGCTGATCGAGACCAATGCCCGTTTCGCCGGGATGGCCGCCGACTTCCCGTTCGGCCGTCCGGCCCATCCGAGCGAAATCGCCGATATGGCGGCATTTCTCGCCTCCGACCGGTCCGGCTACACCACCGGCACCATTGTCACGATCGACGGCGGGCTGAGCCTGCTCTGACAGGTCCCACGAAGGTCAAGCGGCCGAGGTCTTCTTGCCCGTGTACAGGGCGACCAGGTCGGCCAGCTGTTTCCCGGCACGCTCCAGCGGCGCGGTGGAGCGTGACGCCAGGGACATGACCACCGCGCCCTCGACGGCGGCCACGATGGTGGTGGCCAGCGAGTGCGCGGTCTCGGGCGCCACGTTCTCGGCCTCGAGCCGCTGGGCGAGGATGGCCTCCCATTCGGTGAAGGTCTCCCCCGCCACGTCGGCGGCCTCGGGCGATTCCGAGCGCCCGACCGCCGCGGCGGCGATCGGACAGCCCGCGGCGAAATCGGTGGAGACCAGCGTCTCCCGCCACATGCCCGGGAACGCGGCGATGGCGCTGGCCAGGTCGGTGCCCGCGAGGATGGTCCGGATGAGTGCGCTCGACGCCTGCCCGGCCGCCCGGGTGGCCTCGGCGACCAGTTCGGATTTGCCGCCGGGGAAGTTCAGGTAGATGGACCGGCGCGAAATGCCGCTGTGGTCGAGCAGCTGCGCGATGCCGGTTCCGGCGATGCCGTTGCAGCGCATCAGGGCGATGGCGCTGTCGATGAGGCGGTCGCGGGCACCCATGAACGGTTCCTCCTTGCTGTATACCGATCGGTGTACTACCGTTTTGATATACCGATTGGTCTACCCAGTGTAGTCCGCCGCTCACCCCTTCGACGAGGAATCGGGACCCACACCATGGCAGCACCAGCAACCCCGCCGACCCTGCACGATCCATTGCCGCTGGCGAGCGGTCAAGTGCTCCCCAATCGGCTGATGAAGTCCGCTCTCAGCGAAGGGCTCGCGACCGCCGACAATGCCCCCGACATCCGCTTGGAGCGACTCTACGGGCGCTGGAGCGAGGGCGGCTACGGGTTGATCGTCACCGGCAATGTCATGGTCGACCGCCGCCACTGCGGCGAACCCGGCAATGTGGCGATGGAGGACGAACGGCACCTGGACGCCATGACCCGCTGGGCAAAGGTCGCCAAGGACGGCGGCGCGAAGGTCTGGGTGCAGCTGAATCATCCGGGGCGGCAAGCCAATCCGATCGTCACCCGCACCCGCGCGGTCGCGCCGTCGGCCATCGCGATGGGCATTCCGGGCGTGCCCGCGCCGCGCGCGCTGACCGAGGACGAGATCGGCGACATCATCGCCCGCTTCGGGCGGGCCGCCCGGGTCGCCGAGGCGGCCGGGTTCGACGGTGTGCAGATCCACGGCGCGCACGGCTATCTGGTGTCGCAGTTCCTGTCGCCGCTGTCGAATCAGCGCACCGACGCCTGGGGTGGTGATCCGGACAAGCGGCGGCGCTTCGTGGTGGAGGTGGCGCGCAGCATTCGCGCCGCGGTGAGCCCGAGCTTCGGGCTGGGCATCAAGCTGAATTCGGCCGACTTCCAGCGCGGCGGTTTCACCGAGGACGAGTCGCGCGCGGTGATCGAGGAGCTCTCCGGCGAGGGCCTGGATCTGTTCGAGATCAGCGGCGGCAGTTACGAATCCCCGGCCATGATGGGCCGCCCGCGCACCGCGTCGGAGAGCACCCGCGCCCGCGAGGCGTACTTCCTCGACTACGCCGAGACCGCCCGCAAGGCCGCGGGCACGGTGCCGATCGCGGTGACCGGCGGCTTCCGCTCGCACGCCGCCATGTCCGAGGCACTGGGCAGCGGTACCTGCGATGTGGTCGGCCTGGGCCGTCCCGCCGCCGTGATCCCCACCGCCGCGGCCGATCTGCTGACCGCGCGCACCGAAGCCCTACGGCCCCCGCACATCTCGCTCGGCCTGCCGCCGCGGCTGGCGGCGAACGGCAGCCTGAAGTCCTTCGACGGCGCGCTCGACCTGCAATGGCACACCGATCAGCTGCACCTCATCGGCGCGGGCAAGCAGCCGGATCCGGACCGCTCGCCGTGGCTGACGGCGGCGACCATGCTGCGCCGCAACGGTTTCGACGCCTTCCGCAGCAAGCGCTCCGCCACCCGGGCCACCGGCACCGCCAAGGCCACCGGCACTGACCGAGCCACCACCGAGGCCGCCGATCGATCCAAGGCCGCCCGCAAGTTCCAGCGCGAACGCGCCCTCGGCCGCGCCGTCCTCAATCCGGCCGTGCGCGCGCTGGACAAGGTCGGCATCCGCACCACCTTCGCCACCGAGATCGAGACCATCGGTCGCAAATCCGGTGCGCCACGCCGGGTTCCGATCTCCCTGCTCCTCGACGACGACGGCGCGTGGGCGATCTGCCAGCACGGCCTGCGCCGGTCCGAAACCGCCCGGTCACCGGTTGTA
>NZ_JBSGBY010000427.1:0-7417 GCF_053601505.1 Nocardia sp. NPDC004722 | reverse complement strand
ACCCTTCCCCTGGTTCAAGCGGTTTTCTGACGGGCGGGAACTCCGGGCCCGCCTCGTTCACCGGGGCGTCCGGGAACTCCGCCACCGGGTAGGCCGGGTGCAGCTGCGCCCGCCGGAAGGCGTCGGCCACCTTGTTGGCCGAGATCCCGTACACGAACGCCAGGAACGACTTGCCCTGATCGCGGTAGCGCGGAATCGCCTGCACCGTCGCCAGGCAGATCTCCTGTGCCACATCGTCGGCGGTCACGTGCAGGTGACCGGCGCCGCTCATGCGGGCCGCGCAGTAGCGGCGCACCAGCGGATAGACGATCTTCAGAATTTCCGAGACCGCTTCCCGGTCCCCGGCCGCGGCCGGGCCGATCAGCTTCTCCAATTCAGCGGCCGCACGCCGGGATTCCGACGTCGCCACACTCGTGCTCTTGACTCCCCGCCCCGCCGGGTGCCGGCGCGAGGCTGCCGTCTGCACCGCGGTCCCGAGCCCCTCGCCCCGATCCTGCGCTGCCACTGCCTTCTCGTCGGTAACCACTCCGCTCGATCCTTTCTCGTAGCTTCTGAGAAAGATCGTGCTCGCAGCCGGGGCTCCGAAATAGGTACCCCAGGGGTGGGTTGGTGACCCCCTTACGTCCCCCAATGGCCCCGAAGGTGTTGCGCCCTGGGCTTTTATGGCGATAAGGGGCCGATCGGCCGGAGGTCTAGACCGCGGAGTCGGGGGCCTGCGCCCCGGAGACGGCCGTTTCAGACTTCTGTTGCGAGGGCAGATGACCCGCCTTGCGCACCGCCCAGAAGGTCACCAGCGCCGCGACCGCGGTCAACGGCCAGCCCATGCCGATGCGAGCGGCGGCCAGCAGACCGGTGCTGTTGGAGTCGTAGAGGTGGTTCTGCACCAGGTAGCGGGCCACGAACACCACCGCCCACACCGCGGTCGCGATGTCGTAGAGGCGCATCGCGGCCTTGTCGGAGCGCCAGCCGGTGCCGTGCCCGTTGAGCGCACCCCAGATCACGCCCGCCAACGGCCAGCGCACCACCAGCGACAGCAGGAACGCGCCACCGTAGACCAGGCTCGCGTAGATGCCGAACAGGAAGAAGCCCTTGGCCTCACCCATCCGGTAGGCGATGAACGCGCACACACCGACCCCGAGGAAACCCGAGATCGCGGGCTGGATCGGATCGCGACGCACCAAGCGCCACACCAGAATCGCCGCGGCCACACCCAGCGACGCCCAGATGGCGGCGGTCAGACCCAGGAAGGAATTCATCGGCACGAACACCAGCACCGGCAGCGAGGAGTAGATCAGGCCGCTGATGCCGCCCATCTGCTCGAGCAGCGTGGGTTCCGGCTCGTCCTCCGCATCGGGCGCGGGCTCGCCGGATTCGGGCGCCGCAGCACCCGCGGACCCCGTCGCCTCGCGCTCCAGCGCGGCCAACTCGGCACCGACCAACGCCTGCATGTCTTCATCCAGCAGCGCGTGCTCCAGCCGCAGCGGCGGCTCGTCACCGGCGGCCGCGCCCTGAACCCCCTGCGCGGCAGCGCCCTGAGCGCCCGGCATCGCGTGGAATTGGACCGTCGGCGGATCGAACGAGCCGGAGGCGCCGAAAGCTGCGCTCCGATCGCGGCTCTCGTCGCTGCTACTGGTGGGGTTCGGCATGAGTGTCAGGAATTCCCGCGCAGTTCGTAGTAGGGGTTGTAGATGACCTTGCCGCCGTCGCGTACACCGACGCGGCCGCGGACCAGGATACGACGGCCCGGCTCGATTCCCGGAATGCGACGCCGACCGATGAACACCAGCGCGATCGAATCGGTGCCGTCGAAGAACTCGGCCTCCACCTCGGCGCCGGCGGACTTGGGACACGCCTCGACGCTGCGCAGCCGGCCCAGCATGGTGACCTCTTCACCACGCCGGCACTCCGATGCCCGGCACGCGCCCGACGCTTCCGACGTCTCGGCGAGTTCCTCGGCATCCAAACGATCCAGGTCCTCCGTCAGGCGACGGCTCAACCGCCGGAAATAGCCTGACGGGGTGTCCTTCCCACCCGCGGATGGCATCTCGCACGCTCTCCTGTAGAGCTCGACGGCGTGGGTCTCACGTCGTTCGTTTTCCCACGATGCCCGGTGGTTTGCCACCCGGCCGCCCGTGGCCGTACACCGCCACTGTAGATGCACCGACCAGCACCCGCCACGCACGCCCGTCACCGCCCTACCCGCGAGTCACCACCATGACGCCACCCGCCGCACCCACGGGTCGCGGGTATCGCGCCACCGCCCTACCCACCGGTCACCGGCATACGGTCACCGCCGCGCACCCCTGCCCCGACTAGGCTCGACCGATGCCCGCTCTACCACGTCCGGCCGCGACCCCGCGTGCCGCGGCGACGACCTCGCCCAGCTCGGCGAGTCCCGCGATCGCCGTAGCCCTGCCCGGGACCGGCTCCGACGCCCATTTCGCTCGCCGCGCCTTCGGATCCGCCTGCGCGGCAGTGGATCTGCCGTTCCTCGCGGTGGACCCGGACCCGCGCCGGGTGATCGAGAGCTACCGCGCCGCCCTGGACGCCGCCGCGCGGTCGGGACCGATCCTGATCGCGGGCATCTCGCTGGGCGCGGCCGTGGCCGTGGAGTGGGCCGCCGAACATCCCGATTCCGTGTACGGCGTGATCGCCGCCCTGCCCGCCTGGACCGGCGCGGACACCACCGGCTGCCCGGCCGCCCTCAGCGCCGCCGCCACCGCCGCCCAACTGCGCGCCGACGGTCTCGAGGCGATGGTGACCCGCATGCGCGAATCCAGCCCGGCCTGGCTGGCCGAAGCCCTCACCCGCTCCTGGACCTCCCAGTGGCCGGACCTCCCCGCCGCCCTGGAAGAGGCCGCCGCCTACGCCTGGCCCGAACCCGACCTGCTCGCCCGCGTCACCGCCCCGGTCGAAATCATCGGCGCGACAGACGATCCCGTGCACCCCTTCGCGGTCGCCGAACGCTGGACCGCCCTCATCCCCCACGCCACCCTCCACCCCATCACCCTCGACGACCTCGGCGCCGACCCCTCCATCCTCGGCACCCGCGGCCTCACCGCCCTCCTCCCCCGCCGCGTCCCGAGCGCCTGACGGCGTTTGCGCTCATAGCGAAACGGGGCACCGCCAGTGTGGCGGTGCCCCGTTTTCGTGTTGTACGGCAGTCCGATTCGGGCTGAATGCCCGATTTCAGACGGTCGGTCAGTTCAGGCCGAGCTGCTGCATGGCCGAACCTTCCGCGCCGCGGCGGGGTTCGGCGGAGGGCTGGTCCGGCTGGAAGGCCGGGCCGCCCTGCATGGCCGCCATCTGGGCCTGCACGGCCTGCTGCTGAGCGGCGAGCTGCTGTTGGTGGGCGGCGGCGAGCTGGTCGGCCAGCTCCTGGGGTAGGACCACCGGCAGGGGTTCGCGCACCGGGAGCGGTTCGTCGCCGCGGCGCACCACGGTCTCGCCGAGCACCGCGCGGGCGGCGGCGACCAGCGGCGAATTGTCGTCGGCCGCACCGGTCGGCCCGGCCGCGACCAGCCGCACCATCCAGCGGTGACCATCCACGCCGATGAAGCGCAGATCCGCGCCCTGGGTGACGGCGTGCAGCTCACGACCCCACGGGCCCTGCACGACCGACACCTGCGCGCCGTCCTTGCGCAGCGTCTCGGCCAGATCGGCTGCCACCGAACGCCATTGGCCCGCCGACTTGGGAGCGGCGTAGGCCGCCACCGTGATCCGGCCGTGCTGGGTGGCCAGGTGCACCGCCTGCGGGGTGCCGTCGGGGGTCATCTCGACCTGCAACTGCCCACCCGGCGGCACCGGCACGATGACCGAACCCAGGTCCAGGCGCTGCTCGGCGATGGCCTCGAGCCGGTCGGCGACATCCTCGTAGTCGTAGGGGCCCGACTTGGTGGGGGTGGTCACCGGCGCGAAGTTGGCGGTGTCGAATTCGCCCGTGCCGCCGGTTTCCTCGTACTCGTCGTCGTAGTCGTCCTCGTACTCGTCGTACTCGGTGTACTCGTCGTCGTAGCGACCCTCGTCGGCGTTGTCGCCCTTGTTCTTCTTACGTCCGAAAACCATTGTCATGCCTCCTTGCCGGTCGCCTGACCCGCCCCACCGGACGTCGCGGCGAGGCTGGCATGCCCACCGCTCGATCCGTATCCTCCTGCGCCGCGCGCGGTGTCGTCGAGGGACTCCACCTCGACGAAGTCCACCAATTCGACCTTCTGCACCAGCAACTGGGCAATGCGGTCACCCCGCCGGAGCTCGATGGCCGCGCGCGGATCGTGATTGATCAGGCACACCTTGATCTCACCGCGATAGCCGGCGTCGACCGTGCCGGGGGTATTGACGACCGAAAGCCCCGCCTTCGCCGCCAGTCCCGAACGGGGATGGATCAAACCGACCGTGCCGATCGGGAGCGCCACCGCGATGCCGGTGCCGACGAGCACCCGCTCCCCCGGTTCGATGATGACGTCCTCGGTGGTGCACAGGTCCACGCCCGCGTCGCCCTCGTGGGCGCGCATGGGTACGGGGATGCCGGGATCGAGCCGCAGCAGTGGGATAGGTGGAATACCGGTCACGTAGGCCGAGCCTACGCGTTCGGGTCGGGAGTCATTGACCTAGTCTGATGTCGTGTCCGACCAGCCCCCTCAGGTGACCATGGAACCTCAGCAGCAGACCAAGCCCCTCTACACCGAGCGCCTCTGGGTGCCGCTGTGGTGGGTGCCGGTCGCCCTCGTCGTGACCGGGCTGCTGGCAGCCGAAATCCACATGGGCGCACCGGGAGTGCGGGCCTGGCTGCCGTACGTGCTGCTGTTCCCGATCGCGGCCTGGGTGCTGGTGTGGTTCTCACGCCATCGCGTGGAAGTGGTCGCGGACGCCGACGGCGTGCCGGAACTGCGCACCGATCGCGCCCACCTGCCCGCGACCTTCGTCAAGCGCGCGGCGCCGGTGCCGACCAGTGCGAAAAGCGCGGCGCTGGGTCGCCAGCTCGACCCCGCCGCGTTCGTTCAGCATCGGGCCTGGGTGGGACCGATGGTCTTGCTCGTGCTCGACGATCCGGACGATCCGACGCCGTACTGGCTGGTCAGTACTCGCCATCCGGAAAAGATCATCGCCGCCCTGGGCCTGAAGAACGCGGCCGAACAGGTCTGACCCGCCGAAGTTGATACCGGTCGTGAGCTACGCGGCCGGTTCCGGACCGCGCTCGGCGAACCGAGCGCGGGCTGACGGAATCCTCTTGGATCCTTCGGATCCCTGCCTGGGGCAGTGCTTCACGCGGCCTGGTCGGCCTTATGCGGCACAGTCCATGCAGATCAGCTGACCGCCGGCTTCGCTGGCGAGTCGGCTGCGGTGGTGCACCAGGAAGCAGCTCGAACACGTGAACTCGTCGGCCTGCTTCGGGATCACTCGGACCGAAAGCACCTCCTCGGAAAGGTCCGCGCCGGGAAGCTCGAACGATTCCGCGGTATCGGATTCGTCGATATCCACGACGGCGGACGCGGCTTCGTTGCGGCGAGCCTTCAGCTCCTCCAGCGAGTCCTCCGAAACCTCGTCGGATTCGGTGCGCCGCGGTGCGTCATAGTCGGTTGCCATCTCGTCTTCCCCTCGTCCTTACTCCGTATATCCCGGACCGGCACCCACCTCACCGGCTCCTCGCGGAGCCGGATCGGGTCGGAGTGCCGCCCCGCCCGTGGTGTACGTCACGCGTACACCGGTCACAGATCCGAGCCGGATACTCCTCATCCGCACCGGATCGCGCTCGGTCAACGCAGGACATGCCCTTGTTGTTCCCGAAATCGATCCCCAGTTTCACCCTGGTTGTACGATCTGGGCCGCCAGACAATAGCGGACCCCGGGACAAAAGTCGCAATCAAAACCCTTGCGAGTTGAAACTGAGGGGTAATCGTCACCGACGAGGGAGCGCTCCGAGATCTTCCTCGCCGCCTCCGAGACCTGATGGCGACCGCCCGGACCAGGTGGAACCAGCTGCGGCACGGTCTGATTCCCGAGGCGCGCGCCACACCGGATGCCCGACTTGCCGTGGCCCTGCACGCACCGACCCGCACGTTTTCGTAGAGTGTGGGCGTGGTTTCACTGATCACCCAAGGTAACTCGACCGATCCCAAGAGCGGACGGCCGTTCATCCGGCGTCGCTGGGAGCCCTGGGCGGCCATGGTGGGTGTCATCGCCCTCATCTGCGTCGGCGTCTGGTTCAAGGCGCTGACCACGACCGAGAGCGATCAGGGCGCCATGTCCTGCAACTCGCCGAGTCCCGCCTCGAGCACCTCCGCGGCGGCGCCCGCCCCGCTCGGCGAGCGTGTGTCGGCCTCGAAGTTACGAGACGTGGAACCGGCCGCCCTCGCGCAGTCGAAGGTCCGGGTCTTCAATGCCAACAATCAGCGCGGCCAGGCCGCGCACGTGGCCTCCGAGCTGGGCGATCTCGGTTTCGCCAGCGCGCCGGACGTGCAGATCGGCAATGACCCGGTCTACGTCAACGGTGATCTGGAGTGCACCGGGCAGATTCGCTTCGGTGTGAGCGGCCGGTCCGCGGCGGCGTCGGCGCAGCTGGTCATGCCGTGCGCCGAGCTGATCGAGGACAAGCGCGGCGACGACACCGTGGATCTGGTGCTCGGCACGCTGTTCCGCGACATCCGGCCCGGTACGGATGCCGAGGAGGTGCTGAAGTCGCTGAAGAACCCGACGCCCGGCACCGCCCCGGCCATCGACCCGAAGCTGCTCGAGGCCGCGCGACACGCCAAGTGTTGATTATCTCTTTCGCGGGGGCGCGGCTCTGATTCGCCGGGCTCCCGCGAAACCCGTACCGGCACAACACAACAGAAGTTCTCGAGACGGCGGAATCGCCGCGACCCTTCGGTCGCGGCGATTCTTTTTGCGTGCTTCGTCCGAATAGTTCGGTTGATCCGAAGCTGTTCAGTCCCCTGTCACGAAACCGGGATAGGGGTGGTGACATCCAAGCGATCAAACAGACCAAACAGTTCGTCAGCGATGCCCGGAGCCGCGGCCGACACCAAATCGCCTGCCGCGCCCGGCGAGTCGGGCGCGGGCGGCAGAATCAGGCGCGCCCCGGCCTCGGTGGCGATGAGCGCGCCCGCCGCCCAGTCCCACAGATTCAGCCCGTGCTCGTAGTAGGCGTCGGTGCGCCCCTCGGCCACCGCGCACAGATCCAGTGCCGCCGAACCGAACCGGCGGATATCGCGAATGTGCGGCAACACCTGGGCCACCAGCTCGCCCTGGCGGGTACGGCGCGAGGTCGCATAGGCGAAACCGGTCGCCACCAGCGCCATGGCCACCGTGTCGACGGGGTTGGCGCCCAAGGCGATCGGCGTGCCGCCCGGGGCGGTGCCGTCCAGGCTCGATTCGGCGCGGTGCGCGCCCAGGCCCAGCCCGGCGCTGTAGGTGACCGCGT
>NZ_JBSGBY010000426.1:0-7419 GCF_053601505.1 Nocardia sp. NPDC004722 | reverse complement strand
GATCCGGTGCCGGAACCGATATCGACGGCGCTCTCGCCGGGGCGGGTGGCCAGGGCGTCGTGCGCCCAGGCCCGCAGCCGCCGGATGCCCGGCAGGGCTGCCTGTAGATCGTTGACGTCGACGAGCTGGTCTTGTCCATCACGGTCGAAACGGTCCGGTCGCAGTCCAGACCCGGTGCCAGGTTGCGGCACGGCTCGTACTGAAGAATTAGCCATGGTGTCGGGCATGGCCCGAAGCCTAGTCACTCGAAGGGAAAAGGGTGACCCGTGTCACCGCGAGGCTGGATGAATGGGATGATCGACGCATGAGCCGCACGCTGTGTATTGCGCAGGAATCCGATGCCGACGAGCTGCTTTCGACCGATGATTTCGCCCTGTTGGTCGGAATGATGCTGGATCAGCAGTTCCCCATGGAGCACGCATTCCGCGGCCCGTGGAAACTCGCCGATCGAATGGGTGGCTTCGATATCCACAAGATCGCCGCCGCCGATCCCGAGGAATTCGAGGAGCTGGCCGCGACGCCGCCCGCCATCCACCGATACGGCCGTTCCATGGGCCGACGGGTGCAGGAACTGGCCCGCTACATCGAGGAGAACTACGACGGCAACACCTCGGCGCTGTGGACCGACGGCGATCCGGACGGCAAGGAAGTGCTGAAGCGGATCAAGAAGCTGCCCGGATTCGGCGACCAGAAGGCCCGAATCTTCTTGGCGCTCTTGGGAAAGCAGCGCGGCCTGACCGCGAAGGGCTGGCGCGAAGCCGCGGGCGCCTACGGCGAGGACGGTTCGCGCCGCTCGGTCGCCGACGTCACCGACGCCGAATCGCTCACCCAGGTAAGGGAATTCAAGAAGCAGGCGAAGGCCGCCGCCAAGGAGAAGTAACCCGGCTCCACCCGGCCCGATCGAATCAAGCTGGTTTTTAACCTCCAGAAACCTGTGAGGTTGCTTAATGCTTGCCGCCGACAGTTCAGTTCGGGCAGTGGAAGCAGTAACCAAAATGCAGATGAGGAAATTCGCCGGGATCGCGGCATTGGTGATCGCGGCGACGGGCGTAACCGCCGGTACCGCTTATGCCGCCCCGGCTCCGGCCGATGGCGGTGTCATCAATTACACCAACCAGGCCACCGATACCGGTTCGATCATTCGTACCGACGCGGGTTCGCTGGTGGTGGAGGACGGCGCGCTGAAGATCAAGGCGGCCAACGGGACCACCGTCGCCGGAACGCCATTGTCGTTCCGGGTCGACGATTTCGAGTTCCCGATCGCCGCGCAGATCAGCGATTCGCACACCGCGACCCTGACCCCGCAGTTCGACGAGGCGCACGCGGCGTACAAGCCGGTCGCGCTGCCGTACGAGGATCAGGCCCCGTGGAAGTCCCAGTACGACCGTGAGCAGGCCGCCTGGAACCGGCTGCGTGACACCATCGGCCTCGGCGCGACGATCGGCACGCTGGTCGGCGGCCTGGGCGGGGCCGCGCTCGGTTGCGTCGTGGGTGGTGTCGTGTTCGCTGCGGCGACCGCTCCGCTGGCGACCATGTTCGGTGTCGGTCCGGTGGCGGGCTGCTTGATCGGCGCCTCGACGGTCGGTTTCCTCGGCACCATCGCCGGTCAGGTTTTCGTGACCGCTCCGGTCGCGATCGCGGCCGCGATCCAGTACTTCACCACCATCAATCAGCCGTTCGCGCCTGCTAAATAACGCCCTTTCGGCAACCGATGGGCAAAGGTTAACCGTGGGGGCCCCGGCCAGCCACTTGGCGTTTGTATAGGCCGGTTTCCATCACAGCGTCCCAGGGGACACACCTGACAATGTTCCCCTGGGGCGCATCTGCTCATCTTCAAGAGGAATCTCGAAAACACATGCGCCTCAAGAATTTCACCGCGGTCTCCGCGCTGGTCATTGCCGCCCTGGGCGTCACCGCCGGCACCGTGAACGCCGCCCCGGCCGCTGACAACAGCGGGATCAACTACGCCATCACCCAGTCCGACAACAGCAGCACCGTGCGCACCGATGGCGGCTCGCTGGTTGTCGAGAACGGCAACCTGGAGCTCAAGGCCGCCAACGGCACCGTCGTCGCCGGTACCCCGCTGTCGTTCCGGGTGGACGACTTCGAGTTCCCGATCGCCGCGGACGTCTCCGACCACAGTGCGACGCTGACCCCGCAGTTCGACATGGACCACGCGACCTACAAGCCGGTCGCCCAGGCCCAGGATGTGGCGCTGCCTTACGAGGATCAGGCTCCGTGGAAGTCGGACTACGACCGTGAGCAGGCGGCCTGGAACCGCATGAAGGACACCATCTCCCTGGGCGCCACCGTCGCGACCCTGGTCGGTGGCATCGGTGGCGCGGCCCTGGGTTGCGTCATCGGTGGCGTCGTGTTCGCTGCCGCGACCGCCCCGCTGGCCACCATGTTCGGTGTCGGCCCGCTGGCCGGCTGCCTCATCGGCGCCAGCACCACCGGTTTCATCGGCACCATCGCGGGTCAGATCCTGATCACCGCTCCCGTCGCGATCGCCTCCGCGATCCAGTACTTCACCACCATCAACCAGCCGCACGTCGTCGCGCCGAAGTAGCGCACGAGGTTCCGTACACAAGAGCGAGGGGCTCTATAGGAATCAGCACACACCTCATCGGGACAGCCCGCTCGGCCGTAAGGCCGGGCGGGTTTCCCATTTCAACTGTTCACCGATAGGGAACTCCGGGGACATATTTCGTTCGAGTCGACCCGATTCGATCATGCGGTCCATACCTGCGGACACTGCTTGATGAGGAAATAGGGACACATGCGCTTCAAGAATTTCGCCGCCACTGCGGCATTGGTGGCCGCCGCCATGGGTATCACCGCCGGCACCGTGAATGCCGCGCCGACCGAGGCCGAGAACGGTGTGATCAACTACACCGCAACCACATCCGAGACCAACAGCATCATCCGTACGGATGCCGGTTCCCTGGTCGTCGAGAACGGCAACTTCGAGATCAAAGCCGCCAATGGCACCGTCGTTGCCGGTACGCCGCTGAAGTTCCAGGTCGACGACTTCGAGTTCCCGATCGCCGCGGACATCTCGGGGCGCAGCGCGACCCTGACCCCGCAGTTCGACATGGACCACGCGACCTACAAGCCGGTCGCCCAGGCCCAGGACGTCAACCTGCCCTACGAAGACCAGGCTCCGTGGAAGTCGGACTACGACCGTGAGCAGGCGGCCTGGAACCGCATGAAGGACACCATCTCCATGGGCGCCACAGTCGGCACCCTGGTTGGTGGCCTGGGCGCCGCGGCCGTCGGTTGCGTCATCGGTGGCGTCGTGTTCGCCGCCGCGACCGCCCCGCTGGCCACCATGTTCGGTGTCGGCCCGCTGGCCGGCTGCCTCATCGGCGCGAGCACCCTCGGCTTCCTCGGCACCATCGCCGGCAATCTGCTGATCACCGCTCCGGTTGCCATCGCATCCGCGTACAACTACTTCGTGACGATCAACCAGCCGCACGTCGTCGCGCCGAAGTAATTTCGGCAGCTCGCTGTGCACCGCCCCCGTCCACCGTTGGTGGGCGGGGGTTCGTTGTAATCCCGCTGAGCCCAAGCCTGTCGCTGCGGGTGCGCCGGTGCTGGAGTGGTGTGATGGGCGAGCTGACCTCGATTCACGGCGCGGCTGCCGCGCTTTCACCGGTAGACGGCACCGATCTGCGACGTGCCTTCGCGCACTTCCCCAGTGGTGTGGTGGCGGTTTGCGCGCGGATCGGCGGGACACCGTACGGGCTGGTGGCGAGCACCTTCGTGCCGGTCTCGCTGGACCCGCCGCTGGTGTCGGTGTGCATTCAGTACTCCTCGGAGACCTGGCCGCGGCTGGAGCAGGCCAGTCGGTTGGGGTTGAGCCTGCTCAGCAGTGCGCAGCAGCCGGCGGCGCGGAGTCTGAGTTCGCGGCGTGGGGATCGGTTCCGGAATGTGGAGCTGCACACCGGCAATGGCAACGCGGCGTTCGTGGGCGGGGCCACCGCGTGGCTGGAAACCTCGGTGCACGAGCAGGTTGCGGCGGGTGATCACGCGGTGGTGCTGCTGCGGGTGCACCGGGTGAGTGTGCGCCCGGAGTCCGAGCCGCTGGTGTTCCACCGCAGCGGTTTCCGCGCCCTCTACGACGGTGCGCCGGACCTCGGCGAAGCCGCGGTCTGAATTCCCGTATTCCCGCGTGAATTCGGGAAATTATCTGTCACACAATTGAATTCAGACTGATCTGGACCGGCGACAGCAAACCGCCGAATTCGTATCGTCGCATTCATGAGCACCGTAGCGGTACCCACGCAGTCGGTGGCGGCGGTCGAGCACGAGGACGGCGATCTGCCCGTGGTCCGCACCCGCCACCCGTGGCGCTGGGCCACGGCGGCGGTCGCGCTGGTGCTGGTCGCGCAGTTCGCGCACGGCCTGATCACCAATGCGGGCTGGGACTGGGGCACCTTCGCGCAGTACTTCACCGCCGCGTCGGTGTTGTCCGCGCTGAAGGTGACCCTGGAACTGACCTTCTGGGGCACCCTGCTCGGCTTCTTCCTGGGCATCTGGCTGGCCATCGGCCGGCTGTCGAACAGCCCTGTGCTGCGGGCGATCTCGTGGACCTACATCTGGGCCTTCCGCTCGATTCCGCTGATCGTGCAGCTGCTGTTCTGGTTCAACCTGGCGTACCTGTACAAGACCCTGTCGCTGGGCATTCCGTTCGGACCGGAGCTGGTCCGCTTCCAGACCAACGGCGTGATCAGTGGATTCACCGCCGCCGTCATCGGTTTGGCGTTGCATCAGGCCGCGTATTCGGCGGAAATCATTCGGGCCGGGATCATTTCGGTGGATCAGGGCCAGTGGGAGGCCGCCCGGTCGCTGGGTCTGCCGTGGCGGCGGCAGTTCTTCACCGTCGTCGCCCCGCAGGCCATGCGCGGGATCCTGCCGAACGCCGCCAACGAGGTGATCAGCCTGTTCAAGGGCACCTCGATCGTGTCGGTGATGGCCATCGCCGAGCTGTTCTACCAGGTGCAGGTGATCTACGGCCGCAATGGCCGGGTGGTGCCGCTGCTCATGGTGGCGACGGTCTGGTACATCCTGCTCACCACCGTGCTGAGTGTGATCCAGTTCTATATCGAGCGGCACTACGCGAAGGGCGGTGGCCGCCGGTGAGCGAGTTCGCCATCGAATTGCGCGGCATTCGAAAGTCCTTCGGCCGCAACGAGGTGCTGTCGGGCATCGACCTGACGGTGCGGGCCGGGGAGGTCACGGTCATCCTGGGCCCGTCGGGTTCGGGCAAGTCCACGCTGCTGCGCACCATCAATCACCTGGAACAGGTGGACGGCGGCTCGGTCCGGGTGGGCGGGGAACTGGTCGGCTACCGCCGCAAGGGAAACAAGCTCTACGAGTTGCACGAGCGGGAGATCCTGCGTCAGCGGGCCCGCATCGGGTTCGTCTTCCAGAACTTCAATCTCTTTCCGCACCTGACGGTTCGGGAGAATGTGGCGCTCGCGCCGGTCGCGACCCAGCGCCGCTCCAAGGCCGAGGTGAATGCCGAGGCGCTGGAACTGCTGGCGCGGGTGGGCTTGGCGGACAAGGCCGACGAGTACCCGAGCCGGCTGTCCGGCGGCCAGCAGCAGCGGGTCGCCATCGCGCGGGCGCTGGCATTGCGGCCGGAGGTGCTGCTGTTCGACGAGCCGACCTCCGCGCTGGATCCGGAGCTGGTCGGCGAGGTGCTGGATGTGATCAAGGATCTGGCCCGCGACGGTTCGACACTGGTGATCGTCACCCACGAGATCGGGTTCGCCCGCGAGGTCGCCGACACCGTCGTGCTCATGGACGCGGGCCGCATCGTCGAGCAGGGTCCGCCCGCCCAGGTCCTGGACAACCCGTCGCATCCGCGCACCAAAGCCTTTCTCGCCCACGTCCTCTGACGTCCCCACTAGGTAAGGAATCCGCCCATGTCCCTGGCGAGCCGTCGCAGACGGACCAGCGCCTTGATCGCCGTCACCCTGCTGAGCCTGCTGGTGGGCGGTTGCGGCAAGGGCGACGGCGGCACCCCCGAGACCCGCAGCGTGAACGGCCTGACCTACGACCTGTCCCCGGAGCAGGCGGGGCGCATTCATGCCGACAAGGTGGATTCGATTGCCGCGCAGGTGCCGCAGGCGATTCGCGATCGCGGCACGCTGGTGGTGACCGGCACCATCGGGGCGACGCCGCCGCTGGGCTTCTACGCCACCGACGACCGCACCATCGTCGGTTCCGAAGTGGACCTGTCCATCCTGATCGCCGACATCCTCGGCCTGAAGGCGGACCGCCGCAATGGCGACTGGGCGCAGAACTTCGTGAAGATCGACTCCGGCGAGGCGGACCTGTTCGTCAGCAATGCCACGGTCACCGAGGAGCGCAAGGAGAAGTACGACTTCGCCACCTACCGCCTCGACAATATCGCCCTCGAGGTG
The DNA here is from genome assembly GCF_053601505.1 of Nocardia sp. NPDC004722. Taxonomy (NCBI): domain Bacteria; kingdom Bacillati; phylum Actinomycetota; class Actinomycetes; order Mycobacteriales; family Nocardiaceae; genus Nocardia; species Nocardia sp. NPDC004722. Next base: position 985 of record NZ_JBSGBY010000426.1, on the reverse strand, counting down.
CCCAAGGACTCGACCTGGACCTATCAGGACCGGAAGTCGCTGGCGGGCAAGAAGATCGGCGTCGGATCGGGCACCAATCAGGAGCAGCTGCTGGTCGGCTGGAACGAGCAGAACGTGGCCGAGGGCCTGCCCAAGCTGGAACTGGCCTACTACCAGCAGCCCTCGGATTACTACCTGGCGCTGTCCTCGGGCCGGATCGATGGTTTCGTGGGCCCGAACCCATCCGCGCAGTACCACTCCGCGACGGCCGGCACCAAGATCCTCACCACCTGGTCCGGTGCGGGCGACGCCCTGCAAGCCGAGATCGCGGCGCTGACCCGCAAGGACAACGGTCTCGTCGGACCCGTTCAGCAGGCCATCCAGTACGCCATCGACCACGGCAGCTACCAGAAGGTCCTCGAGCGCTGGGGTCTCGGCGGCGAAGCGGTGAAGCAGTCGCGGATCAATCCCCCCGGACTACCCAAGAAGAAGGGCTGAGGCGCTTCCGGCATGAAATTCCTGCTCCTGACGCTGATCACGCACACTCCGGACCCGGTGACCGGTGACTCCGAGACGCCGCGGCAGCGGTTGCGCCGGGTGGTCGACTCCGCCCGCCTCGCCGAGGATCTCGGCTACGACGGCTTCGCGGTCGGCGAGCGGCACGAGGACCCGTTCATCTCCGCCGCCCCGCCGGTGGTGCTGAGCCACCTCGCCGCCGTCACCTCGCGTCTGGCCCTGTTCACCGGCGTCACCACGCTGAGCCTGCTGGATCCGGTGCGCGCCTTCGAGGATTACTCCACCCTCGACAACCTCTCCGACGGCCGCCTGGAGCTGATCATCGGCAAGGGCAACGGCGCGGCGCAGGCCAAGCTGTTCCACGTCACCACCGACGATCAGTGGGACCGCAATCGCGAGGGTTACGAGCTGTTCCGCAAGCTCTGGGAGAGCGAGAGCGTCACCTGGTCGGGCCGGTTCCGCCCCTCGTTGACCGAGGCCAAGGCGCTCC
>NZ_JBSGBY010000425.1:0-7434 GCF_053601505.1 Nocardia sp. NPDC004722 | reverse complement strand
GTGACGGGCGCGCTGCGTGGGGTCGCCGAGGCGGCGGGCATGTTGCGGTCGCGGTCGGAGGCGGCGGCGCAGGCCGAGAAGGATTTGGATCAGGCGGTGGCCGATTACACGGCCGCCGACAAGAAGGTGCGCGCGATCGCGGCCGATCACCGCGCGCCCCGGGATCCGGCCGAATTGGACGCGTTGGCCGCTGCCGTACGGCATTTCGAGAACGCGGGGACCGCGCTGCTGCGGCTGCGCGGCGATCATCAGCGTGAGCACGAGCGGGCACGGGAGGCTGGGGACCGGCTCGAGGAGTCGAAGGATCTGGCGGAGGCGTTCGCGGAGGAGGCCGAGGCGGCGCGCTCCGGGTACGAGGAGCAGTCGCGCAAGTTGGAGATGCTGCGCGAGGCGCTGGGTGCGGGCGCGGCGGATATCGACCGCGATCTCGAGGCCGCCCGCGCGAAGATCGACGCGGCACGCGCCGAGCAGAAGGCGGCCCGGAAAGCGGCGGCCGAGGCGATCGAATCGGTCGGTACCGCCGAGGGCGCGCATCGGGCCGCGCACGACACGCTCGGCACCGCGCTGGCCGAATTGCTCTCGGATGTCCGGCATCTCGCCCCCTACGCGCGCCCGGATCTGCTGAGCCTGCTGGGCGCGCCCGCCGAAAGCCGGTGGCCCAGCAGCGATGCCGCCTGGTCGACGCCCGAGCAGCTGCTCTACCGGATCGAGAACGGCGATCCCGAGCAGGAGCTCACCGTACTGCCCGCGGAAGTGGCCGAGTTGTTCGAGAATATCGCCGCCGCAACGGCTTCGGTGCGGGTGGGCGAGGCGGCACGCAAGTCGACGCGCAGCGCGGTCACCACCGCGCTGCAGGAGTTCGACGCCGCGCTCACCGCGGCACGGCAGGACTACCGGCTGCACTGGGATGCCGCCGACGGGCTGACCGTGGTGCAGGTGCACGACGATCACGGCCTGTCCTCGCTGGCGGACTTCGCCGAGCGGATCGGCTCCGCGCGCCACGATCAGGAGCTGCTGCTCACGGACGCCGAGCGTCGCATCCTGGAGGATGCGCTGCTGACCGGGCTGGCCCAGCAGATCCACGAACGCACCTGCGACGCACGCGAACTCATCTCCCGCATGGGCGCGGAGATGAAGCAGCGCCGCATGTCCTCGGGCAACACCATCGGCGTGCACTGGGTGCTGGCCGACAACCTCTCCGAGCCCGCCCGCGCGGTCTGCAAGCTCCTGGATCGCGACTCATCGGATTTGACGCCGGAGGACCTCTCCACCATCCGCTCCTACTTCGCGGCGGAGATCCGCACCGCCCGCGCCGCCCACCCGGAGCGTTCCTTCCCCGAAATCCTCGCCGCCACTCTGGATTACCGCACCTGGCGGACCTTCGCCTTCACCATCCTCAACGCCGACGGCTCCGAGGACCGACTCACGGTCGCCCGCCACAGCGCCCTCTCCGGCGGCGAACAGTCGGTCTCCCTGCACCTTCCGCTCTTCGCCGCCGCCCACGTCATGCTCGACTCTGCCGACCCCCAGGCCCCCCGCCTACTGGCCCTCGACGAAGCCTTCGCCGGCGTCGACGACAACGGCCGCAGCGAACTCCTCGGCCTCTCCGTCCAATTCGACCTCGACCTGTTCATGACCGGCTACGACCTCTGGATCACCTACCCCCACGTCCCCGGCTGCGCCCACTACGACCTCGCCCACTCCGCCGCCGAAAACACCGTCAGCGCCACCCTCCTCGTCTGGGACGCCGCCGACCTCCTCGCCGAACACGACGGCACCGACCTCACCACCGCCCTCGGCTCCCCCAACCGCCGCCGCCTCCCCCACGGGCTGGAAGGTGCGATCCCGCTCGACGAGGAACTCGAAACGGTGAGCTGACCTTTCGAACCCCAACGCGTACGCACGGGGAGCCCGGGCAGAACGCCCAGGCTCCCCACCGTCCGTACGTTCCGTCAGACCAGATCGAACTTCCCGGACTTCAGGGCTGTGTTGAAGCTGTCCCAGGCTTCCGGCGTGAACACCAGAGCCGGTCCCGCCACATCCTTCGAATCACGCACACCCACGGTGCCCGCACCCAGATGCGCGACCTCCACGCAGTCCTGATTCGGCCCGCTGCGGCTGCTCTTGTGCCAATCCGCCTGGTACAGGTCGGCGTTCACTCGTACTCCTCTGCGATGCTCAGCACCAGTTCCCTGGTGTCCCGCTCATTCAGAGCCGTGGTGCGAAGGGTTCTCACCGCTGCCCTGTACATGTCCAATTCTCCCTGCTTGTCCAGATAGAGCGCCCCGGTGAATCCCTCCACGTAGACCAGCGGAGGTTCCGTCAGACGAGTGTCCGCGAAAACGGGAAACTCCATCAGGGTGAACGCACCGACTATGAGCGGCAACGGGGTTGCGGCGTCCAGCGGCACCACCCGGATCGACGCCGTCGGCAATTTCGACACGTTCGCGATGTGCCGGAGTTGCTCGGCCATCACGGCAGGCCCGCCGACGGACCATCGCAGCGCGGACTCACAGATGAACATCGCCACGCTGAACGCGGTGGGCGACTCGTCCAGTCGCTGTTGACGTTTGGCCGAAATCTCGATGCGTTGTTCGACCTCGACCGTAGGCATGCCCGGATAAGCGGCCCAGATCACCGCGCGCCGATACCCGGGCGTCTGGAGCAGTCCCGGCAGCAGATTCAGGTGAAGCGTGGTCAGCCTTCGCGCGGCTTCTTCCATACCCAGATAGAGATCGAAGTACGACGGCACCGCCGCGCCGTAGTCGTGCCACCAACCCGGACTCTTCGTCTCGGCCACGAGCCCGATCAACGCGGCCGTCGTATCTTCGTCGGCATCGTAGAGGCGGCACAGCGCGTCCACATCCACCTCCCGGATCTTCGTACCGGCCTGACCGGTCTCCAGCCGCCAAAGCGTCTGCGGCGAAACATCGATGAGCTTCTGCGCTCGGGCCGCCGGAACTCCGGACTGCTCACGCAATTGCTTCAGCGTCCGACCGATCAGCCGACGCGGAACCGTGGAGCCGACAGCCATTTCCTTTGCCTCTCTACAGGTCTCATGCAATTTTGGAATGATTCTCGCACCGTTTCCGGACGGCGGAAATCTTTTGGAGGACTTTGCGTCATGGAAGGTTCCACACGGTCGCGGAGCGGCGTAGACCTGGACTCATACCCGATCCACCAGCCCCGATGACTGGAGCGACCGCCATGTACGCCATACCGATCGAGAACCACGAAGCGATAACCGCGATGTCAGCGGGCTATGCGCGTGATGTCCTGCGAGTTCATGTGGATTGTCCGATTTCCGTGTGCGGCAAAAAGCGTCAGGCCATTGCGGTCATTCGCGACTTCGGCAATCGGATCGGAGGCAGGCCGTGAATGTCGTCTCGCATGATGCGCCGGACTATCCGGTCATGAATCTGGCGGCGGCGCAACGGGGGCGCGAGGTGCATCGCGGGTGCGGGGAGGAGTGTGATGCACATCGGTACTACGAAGAGCTGGTGCCGCGGCTGGAGGTGGCTGGCCGCGAGGCGCGGAGTCTGCGCGGCACGTGGAACATCTGGGGCGGTCCGCAATGACCGAAGTAGCTGGCCCGCCGAATCCGGTTGGAGCAACCTCGCCGAACCCCAACGGGCACAGGCCCAGCCACTCGCCCTACGGATCACCGATGCCGATCCGGATACCCGGGCCACCCATCGAATCGTCACGGGACGAACCGGAGTCGACAGCTCGCGCGACACCGTCGGCATCGAGACCGCTCCCGAGGCCCAGTTCGCCGCTGCCCACACCCTCGGCGCGGACGAAGGTTGCCCAAGGCGCGGAAGCCCGTTTCCGCCTTGACCTCTGCCGACTTGCCCGGGTTCGCGCACTATGTCCGTCCGGTCCGGTTCGCAATCCGGTTGGGGCGAGGCGGGATCGGCAACCCCACTGGACGGCCAGTTCGGAGGCCTCTTCGAACGGCCATGACTTCCAGCCCAATCCGCGTGTCGCGGCGCGGCGCGCCGTAAGGATTGGACCATCGGCAAATCAACAGTTTCGCGGTTGGGCAAACATCGACTAGAAATACTCTCCGTGCCCACCGGAATCACCTGTCAGCCATCGGGACTCCTTGGACGGGGGTCCAGATGACAATTGAACATCCGCGCGAGGACGACGTCAGCCAGCTGGCGCAACGGGTCGAGAAGGCCCGGGGTCGGCTGGCCTACCAGTACGATCCCGCGCTCACCGATGCGCTGTCGGAGACCGAGCTGGTCGCCGAGCGCGAACTAGCCGAGCGTATTCGCGAGCAGGAGCGGGCTCAACGCTGGAAGCAAGCCGAGGCCGCGGCCGGTCAGGCCGATCGTGCTCGGCAGACGACCGAAGAGATTGAGAAGGCCGACATTCGCGACTTGCTGCTCGCCCGCAAGGCGATCGCCGCACAGCGGCGAGAATCGAGCCCGCACGCCAAACTGGCGTCGCTGTACAAGCATCGGGCGTGGAGCCAGCGGGCGCTCGCCGGTGTGGTCGCGGCCGGCATGCTCTGGTCGGCGGTCAACGTGCAGCACAATATCGCGCCGGGCGGTGCGAGCGATCCGCTCTACTGGTTCAGCTACCTGCTCGAAGGCATGATCAGCGTCTGCCTCGTGATCATCATGATCGGCACCAACAAGGTGGCCGAGTGGGGTGTCATCGACAGCCGCCGCCAGGTGGTGGTGGCCGAGATGGCGCTGCTGAGCCTGACGGTCATCCTGAACACCTACCCGTACATCAAGACCGGCAGCTGGTACGACGTGGCGGTGCACGCCATCGCCCCGGTCATGATCGGTGTGGCGCTGCTGATCCACAATGCGGCGGCAGGACGCTACGGCCTGGCCATCGTGCGGGCCACCGACCAGATCCGGGATCTACCCGACCCGGGCGAACAACTACGCCGCGCCGCGCCGACCGTAGTGTCGTGGCCGTCGCGCCCGCAGCCGACGCCGATGCCGACCCAGACCCCCGCGCTGACGGCGGCCCCCTCCGAGGCCGATCGCACCGTCGAGGCCGAGGCCCAGGTGATCGAGCCGGAGACCCGGGCCACCCGGTCGGAGTCCAACGGCAACGGCAAGTCCGAGAGTCATTCGGACAATGGCAAATCCGCCAACAAGGATCGCCGTTCCGCCACCAGCAAGCCCCGCAAGGCCGAGGAGGACGACCGTTCCCCCCTGGCCGATCTGGCCGACCCGGTCCCCCCGCTCAATGTCTACGACACCGGCCAGTTCCGGATCGCCGAGACCTTGGAGCAGGAACTCGCCGAACTCCAGGCCGCCCGCCGCCGCGCCCGCGCCGCGTCGCGTTCGCGCAATGGCAGCTCCCTCGACGACGACTGACCAATCGTGTGAGCCGAATCGGCCGGTGCCCCGGTGGCATCGGCCCGATACGCCAACACCCCGGTGATCCGCAGCCAGCGGCCCACCGGGGTGGCGTCGTTTCGGGGCCTGGATTCGACGCTGCCGGACCGAGATCACTTCGGCCGCACAGAGACCCCACCCGAGCGGCCCCCGTCATTGCGGCGCGTTCTCGGCCGGATTCCACGCTCGCAGCTCAGGTGCGTCCGGGTGCGGATCCCGGCAAAAGCACGCCGGGATGACGGGCGGGTCGATCGCCGGGATGACGAGTGGGTCGATACTCGGGATGACGAGTGGGTCGATACTCGGGATGACGAGACCGTCGATATCCAGGGTGACCAGGCGGTTGATATCCGCGATGACGAGGAGGGCGAATCGGTCGCGCCGCGCCGAGATCGGTTATGGGGCAGGCGCGTCGGCGGGGACGACGACGGCCGAGCGGGGCTGGGCCGGGGTGCCCGCGTGCTGGAGGTAGCCGAGCCAGCCGGTGCCGACGAAGACGGCGAGCAGGACCGCGGTGGGCAGTTCGAAGACGAACCAGCCGGTGGCGCAGAGCACCTCACGCACCGAGTGGACGGGGCGAGCGGCGTGGGGGGTGTGAACGGGTGGGCGCTGATGCCGGATTGTGCCGTGATTCGAACGGTACTGCCTGCCCTGCCTGCCCACCGTGCCTCCGTACTGAGAGAAGTGCCGAACCCAGCATGCCGAATCGAGGGTGCGCGCACAGCGGTGAACGAGCGGACATCACGATGTCCGCTCGGGCGCGCACCAGGCAGTATGCCGAAAGGCCCGGACATCCGGGGCACATTGACCGGACATACCGGCAGGTCTCCCCCGGTGTGTCGCGCGCGAAATCCGCTCGCCGCCCGGGCGATATCAGTCCTGCCGCCCGCACAGCCCCGAGAAGTCGCGCCGCACAACATGATTGCGATCCGCAAAACTGCCGAGCGCGTGATCGGGGTGCAGGCCCAGGTATTGACTGCGCGTGCGGGTGCTCCACCGCCGCGCCGCCTCCGTGCGCGTCTTGTAGAAGTTGACCATGTATCCGCCCTCGTAGACGCGCACCAGCGTGTACCCGCCCGGATACTCCTTGACCGCGCCCACTTCGAGGAATTCCACGCCGATCCCGGAGTCCGGTCGGCTCAATCGATTCCGGTGGGTGTGCCCGCTGTGGTGCAGGAACACGCCGGGCGCACCTGCGTACAGCCCGTGCAAAGCGGCCGCGCTGAAGCGGTCGAGCACGAACCCGGGCCCGCCCGGATTGCTCACCGCCGCATGCCGGGTCACCGGGTGATGGCCGAAAACCAGTGTCGGCCGGTCCGGTTCACCGCGCAGCAGTTCGCGCAGGTGGGCCAGCTGCGGTGCGGCGAGGGTGCCGCCCGCCCCGCGCGTGCGCGTGGTGTCGAGCCCGATCAGCCGCAGCCCGCCGACGAAGTATTCGACCAGCCGGTCGCGGGCGTGGAACACCGCGCCCCAGTGGTCGGGTTCCTCCGGCGGCCGGACATCGTGATTTCCCCTGCACGCGAAGTAGTCCCGGCCGAGAGTGCCCCACTCATCGAGGCGTTCGCGCACGCCGCGCGCCTGCTCGGCAGTCCCGGAATCGGTCATGTCGCCCGCCACCACCAGTTGGTCGACGGCCCGGTCCGGCAGCCGCAGATCCTCGAGGACGGCTTGCAGCATGAATTCCGGGTATTCCTCGGTGCTGTGCCGCAGCCCTTCGAACAGTCCCGCGAACAGCCCGCTGGCCGGTTCCCCGTAGTGCAGGTCGTTGGTCAGCGCGAGGGTGCGCAGCAGCCGTCCGGGCGGGGGCGTCAGTGTGGTGAGAATGCCGGTGGATTCGGGTGTTCCGGACCGCCGGGTCACCAGGGTGCGGGCGGGTGTGGCGCGGCGGCCGTCGGAGTACGCCTCGAAGCGGTAGGCCCGGCCCGGTTCCAGATCCCGGATCTCCGCGTAGTGGTAAGCGGTGCGCCGCCCTTCCGAATGCCAGATCCGCGCGGCGGTGCGGCCGTCGGCGGGCGCGATGCGCACCTCGGTGTCGGCCGCGACCGGTCGTAGTCGCCCGGCCCGG
>NZ_JBSGBY010000424.1:0-7438 GCF_053601505.1 Nocardia sp. NPDC004722 | reverse complement strand
GCATCCTCGTCGCGTTCGTGGCGATCGTGATCCTGTCCCCGGCCGCGCTGCCCTGGTACTACTCGTGGCCGCTGGCGCTGGCCGCCGGATTCGCGCTGCCCACCCGGACCCTGCAGATCCTGGTCGGGCTGTGCACCTGGCTGATGCTGGTCTTCCAGCCGGACGGGTCGATCGGGCTCTACAACTGGGTGCACGTCGCGCTGGCCACCTTCGCGGCGGTCGTCGCCGCGGTGTCGCTGTGCACCGTGGATCCGCTGAAACTGCGTGCGGCACACCCGCATACCGATCAGCACACACCCGCGACCCCGCTCGGCGGCGCGGCCGCGCCCGGCGCGGCGTGACCGAGCCCGCCGTGCCGCTCGACCGCGCCTACCGGGACTGCCGGCGCATCGCCGCCGCCCACGGGCGCACCTATTTCCTGGCCACCCGGCTGCTGGAACCGGAACGAAGACCGGCCGTGCACGCGCTGTACGCGTTCGCGCGGCTGGTCGACGACATCGTGGACGCCGCCGACGCGCCCGGGCGGGCGGAAGAGTCCGCGGCCCGGCTGGATTCGATCGAGCACGAACTGCGGGCGCGGCTGGTCGACGCGCCTCTCGCGGAATCCGACGGGCCCGAGGACCGCGTCCTGCTGGCGGTGTCGGACACCATCCGGCGGTATTCGATTGCCGCCGAACACTTCTGGGTGTTCCTCGACTCCATGCGCATGGATATCCCAGGCGGGCCGCAGTACCGCGACCGCTACCCGAGCATGGCGAGCCTGCGCGAGTACATGCGCGGCTCGGCGGCCGCCATCGGATTGCAGCTGCTGCCCGTGCTCGGGACCGTGGGAACGGTCGCCGAGGCCGAACCGGCCGCCGCAGCACTGGGAGAAGCGTTCCAGCTCACCAATTTCCTGCGTGATGTCCGTGAGGATCTCGACCGTGGGCGGGTGTATCTGCCCGCTGACGAATTGGCCGCCTTCGGCGTGGATGCCGAGCTGCTGTTCGAATGCCGGGACTCGGGCCGTACGGATCCGCGAGTGCGGCGCGCGCTCGCGCATTTGATCGCGATCAATCGCGGTATTTATCGCCGGGCGGTTCCGGGTATCGATCTGCTCACACCCCGGGTGCGTCCGGCCATTCGCACGGCCGCCACGCTGTACAGCGGAATTCTCGATGAGATCGAACGCGCGGATTACGCGGTCTTCAGCCGCCGCGCGGTGGTGCCGCAGCATCGTCGTTTAACGGTCGCGGCACGGGAATTCGTCGCGGCCGGTCCCCTTCGGAACTGACCGCGACGACCTTCGCGCTATCGAGGTATCAGAACGGGTCGGCCGCGGCTCGGCGGATCACCTCACGGGCCAGCGGTCCGTGGAGGGCGTCGATGGGGCGGCCGGGCAGGGAGTCGTCCTCGGTGTAGATCCACTCGAGGATTTCCTCATCGGTGTATTTGCCGTCACGCATGACCGTGATCAGACCGGTCACGTGTTTGGCGACGGCACCGTCGGAGTCGAAGAACTCCTTGGGGATTCCGGCAACGCCGTCGCGGCGGACGGCGATTATCTGATGGTCGCGCAGCATCTGATGCACTCGCGTGACCACCATGCCCAACTGCTCGGCCACGTCGGGCAGCGGGATCAGGGTCACCGAATCCGGCAGGACGTCTTCGCTGCAAGGAAGGGCACTCACGCGGACCACGGTAGTCTGTCGCGTCGCCACCGTCGCATCACACCCCGGCGCGACTACCATCGGGTGAGCCGCGCGGGGCGGCATTCGGAAAATCGGAAGGGTTGCAGTTGATCGGCCAGATGCTGGAAGGGCGCTACCGCATCGACGCGCCGATCGCGCGTGGCGGTATGTCGATGGTGTTCCGGGGGGTGGACACCAGATTGGACCGACCGGTTGCCATCAAAGTGATGGATCCGAAGTTCGCGTCCGACCCGCAATTCCTCACCCGCTTCGAACTCGAGGCGCGGGCGGTGGCCAAGCTCAAGCATCCGTCGCTGGTCGCGGTGTACGACCAGGGCGTCGACGGCGACCACCCGTTCCTGATCATGGAACTCGTCGAGGGCGGCACCCTGCGCGAGTTGCTGCGCGAACGCGGACCCATGCCGCCGCACGCGGTGCGCGCCGTCGCCGAGCCCGTGCTGGCCGCCATCGGCGTGGCGCACGCGGCCGGGCTGGTGCACCGCGACATCAAACCCGAGAACGTGCTCATCTCCGACACCGGCGACGTGAAGATCGCCGACTTCGGACTGGTGCGCGCCGTCGCCGAGGCCAAGATCACCTCCGACAGCGTGATCCTCGGCACCGCCGCCTACCTGTCCCCCGAACAGGTCACCAGCGGCACCGCCGACGCCCGCAGCGACGTGTACTCCGCGGGTGTGCTCATCTTCGAAATGCTCACCGGCCGAACCCCGTTCACCGGCGACAACTCGCTGTCGATCGCCTTGCAGCGGGTCGAGAAGGATGTGCCGAGCCCTAGCCGGTTCATCACCGGCATCCCGCCGGAGATCGACGAACTCGTCGCGCACGCCACCGCCCGCGAACCCATGCACCGCTACGCCAACGCCACCGAGATGGCGGCCGATCTGCGGCGCATCGCGCGCGAACTCCAGCTACCCGAGTACCGGGTGCCCGCGCCCACCGAATCGGCCGAGCATCTCAGCGCCAAGTACCGGGTCGCGCAGGCGCCCGCGCCGCAGCCCGCAGCACGCCCCATTCCGGGCGCGGCGGACCCGACCACGCGCATGGCCGTGGACCCGCCGACCGAGTACGTACAGCCGCAGGCCCAGCACACCAGAGTCATGACGGCCGCGCGCGAGATGCCGCCGGAGTATCCGACCGAATACGCGCCGCCGTCGCCCAGACCGCCCAACCATCAGGGCTATCCGCCGGATCTCATCGAGGATCGCGGCAAGTCGCGCCGCAAGGTCATCATCTGGCTGGGCGTGGTGGTCGCGCTGGCGCTGCTGCTGGGCATCGGCGGCTGGTGGCTGGGGGTCGGGAGATATTCGGCGGTGCCGTCCATCGCGGGCATGAACACCGACAAGGCGATCGCCACCCTGCAGTCGGCGGGCTTCAAGACCGACACCCGCAACAAGGCCTCCGATACCGTCCCGGTCGGCAATGTGGTCGGCACCGATCCGGCGGCGGGAACCCGGATCACCAAGGGTTCCACGGTCGCGATCCTGGTCTCAAGTGGCAAGCCCAAGGTGCCGGATGTGCAAGCGGGACAAGACGTCGCGTCGGTGAACAAGGCCATCAGAGACGCCGGGCTGACTCCCGTGGACGGCGGTGAGATCGGCAGCACGGCCGCGAAAGGCACCGTCGCCAAGGTGGATCCGGGCCCCGGCACCGTTCTCCCCGCCAACGCGCAGGTGAAGGTCTACCGCAGCAAGGGATCCCAGCCGGTCAAAGTGCCCGACGTCCGCGGCAAGACCGAGGACGAGGCCAGAACGGCCTTGCAGAAGGCCGGGCTGACAGTCAGCTCCACCCGGGAACAGTTCGACGCCAAGATCAAGGCCGGTTCGGTGATCGCGACCGATCCCGCCACCGGCAGCACCGCCGAATCCGGCAGCGGCGTGGTCCTGGTCATCAACAACGCGGTCGAGATGCCGAACGTGCTGGGCGCCAACGTCTCCACCGCCCGCACCAAACTCCAGGCCCTCGGACTGTCCATCACCGTCCGCCAGCTGGCCGGCAACGACAGCTCGATCATCGTCTCGCAGAGCACCGCACCCGGCGACGTCGTCGAACCCGGCTCCACCATTACCCTCGTAGCACTGCCGTAGCGCCGATACTCGGAAACGCAAGAGCCCGGACCGCTTTCGCGATCCGGGCTCTTGGCGTCTCTCGGATTCCTAGCGCAGCATCTCCGCGACCAGGAACGCCAGTTCGAGGGACTGCTGCGTGTTCAGGCGCGGGTCGCAGGCCGTCTCGTAGCGCTCCTCGAGATTGAGGTCCGAGATGTCCTGCGCGCCACCGAGGCACTCGGTGACGTTCTCACCGGTGAGCTCGATGTGCAGGCCGCCCGGGTGGGTGCCCAGCGCGTGGTGCACCTCGAAGAAGCCCTGCACCTCGTCGACGATGCGGTCGAAGTGGCGGGTCTTGTAGCCGGTGGTGGCCTCGTGGGTGTTGCCGTGCATGGGGTCGCACTGCCAGATCACCTGGTGGCCGGTGGCCTGCACCTTCTCGATGATGGGGGGCAGCACGTCGCGGACCTTGCCGTTGCCCATGCGCGCGACCAGGGTCAGGCGGCCGGGCTCGTTGTTGGGATCCAGGCGCTCGACGTACTCCACGGCCTGCTCGGGCGTGGTGGTCGGGCCGATCTTGAGGCCGATCGGGTTGGCGATCAGCTCGGCCAGCGCGACGTGCGCGCCATCGAGCTGACGGGTGCGCTCGCCGATCCACAGGAAGTGCGCCGAGAGGTCGTAGAGGACCGGCTCACCGGTGACCGGGTGCTCGCTCAGGCGCAGCATGGCCCGCTCGTAGTCCAGCACCAGCGCCTCGTGGCTGGCGTAGAGGCGGGCCGTCGACAGGTTCGGATCGTTGACGCGGCAGGCCTTCATGAACGCCAGCGCGCGATCGATCTCGGTCGCCATTTGCTCGTAGCGGGCACCGGCCGGGGACTGCGCCACGAACTCGCGGTTCCAGTCGTGCACCTTGTGCAGATCGGCCATACCGGCCGAGGTGAGCGCCCGCACCAGGTTCATGGCCGCCGACGCGTTCGCGTAGGCGCGCACCAGCCGCGACGGATCGTGCTCGCGCAGACCGGCTTCGGCGACCAGCGAGTTCACCATGTCACCGCGGTAGGACTTGAGGCCCAGCGAATCGGTGTCGGCGGAACGGGGTTTGGCGTACTGGCCCGCGATCCGGGCCACCTTCACCACCGGCAGGCTCGCGCCATAGGTCAGCACGACGGCCATCTGCAGCAGCGTGCGGATATTGCCGCGAATATGCGGCTCGGTGTTGTCGGCGAAGGTCTCCGCGCAGTCGCCCCCCTGCATCAGGAAGGCTTCCCCACGGGCCACCTCGGCCAGGCGTAGCCGCAGCTCCTCGACCTCGGCGGGCACGCAGATGGGCGGCACGCTCTCGAGCACGGTACGCATCTTGGCGGCCTGCTCGGGATCCCAGGACGGCTGCTGCAGGGCCGGACGGGCCAGCGCGTCGTCGAGACGCCGACGGAGCTCGGCGGGCAGCGGAGGAAGTTCCGGCAAGCGATCGATCGGTACGTCGACGGTCCAGTTCACGAGTTCAGAATACGGATCGGTCTTGGACCGGCGTAGCGCACCCAGGGCTGGGTTCCTCTCACCCCACACTTGACCCGTACTGTTCGATGCGTACAGACGGAGACGAGGTGGTCATTGAAACGCGTCGACGCGCGGGAGCGGTTCCGGCGCTTGCCGCCGGAACCGACGCAGGCGCACCACTCGTCAACACACGCTGTCCGGGTCGTATCGGGCAATAATTTCGCGGGCCCAATCGAGCATGTCCGCAACTCGTTGTCCGTGCGGCTGACGGGTGATCCACAATTCCAGGTTCTCAGGACGATTATCAAGCTTGTCACCATTGATGTGGTGCACATTCTCGCCCGGATAGAGTTTTCGCCCGAGCATCTTCTCCATGATCAAGCGATGTTCCAGTTTCCAACCGCCCTCCGGAAGTCGCAACAGCCGATAACCGAACGAAGTAATACGACTCCGACCGTCATGTGTACTTTTGCGGCGTCGACCCGGCGCACCTCGCCCCGGCGCGGCCTCGACCGAACCCCACCGGCGAATCTGTGTCTGATGTGGACGACACACACCACGCCTGAGGATGGCCGGCGCTCACACCCGGGAACCGAGCATCGCGGGTACGCCTCCTGGAGATCCTTGAGATAATGCCAACCACACATCCCACGCGTGTAGCGCTCACTCACCGGTCGAGAGCAATCGGAAACAACACAAAGAGATTTCATCTACACACCCCAACGATCAATTAATTCACACCGATCTCCAGATTACATGAAAGGACTGCCGCTTGAGATATTTTTACGATTCCGAATTCATTGAGGATGGGGTCGTAATAGACCTGGTGTCCATTGCGGTGGTCTGCGAGGATGGTCGCGAATTCTATGCGATCTCGAACGAATTCAACGCCGAAAAAGCGGGTCCTTTCGTACGACGGAATGTGCTGCCCAAACTCCCGCCCACGACTTCGCCGCTGTGGCGGTCGCGCGAACGCATTCGGGAGGACCTCTACAAGTTCCTCGTGCCGCGGCCCGGGGTCGAGCCTGAGCTGTGGGCGTGGGTCGGCGCGTACGATCATGTGGCGCTGTGCCAGCTGTGGGGTTCCATGGTCGATCTGCCCAACGCGCTGCCGCGCTATACCAATGAGCTGCGCCAGCATTGGGATCAGCACGGTCGGCCGCCGTTGCCGCCGGTGCCGAAGGACGCGCACGACGCGCTTGCCGACGCTCGGCACAACCTGGCCAAGTTCGAGGCCATCGAAGCGCACCGCCGGATCCGGGCGATCTAGCGCGAACCTGCGGCGCACGGCCCGACCGGAGCCGACTGCCCTCATACGGAAGGCCCCGGGAGACTTGGTCTCCCGGGGCCTTCCGGTGTGGTGCGAGGTCGGGCTCAGCCCGCCATCGTCTGGGGGACGCGGTCCGCGTCGGGGCGGCTGCCGGAGGGGACGCCCTTCTTGAGGGAGGCGGCGTAGACGTCGACGTATTCCTGGTCGCCCATCCGCATGAGCTCGTACATGATCTCGTCGGTGACGGCGCGTTCGACGAAGCGGTTGCCGCCCATGCCCTCGTAGCGCGAGAAGTCGATGGGCGCACCGAATTTCACGGTGACCTTGCGGGGGCGCCAGCGGAACGGTCCGGGCGGGCACACCTCGTCGGTGCCGATCAGGGCGACCGGGATCACCGGCACACCGGTCTCCAGGGCGAGGCGTGCCACACCGGTCTTGCCCTTGTAGAGGCGGCCGTCCGGGGAGCGGGTGCCTTCCGGGTAGAGCCCGACCAGGCGGCCCTCACCGAGCAGCTTGCGCGCGGTGTTGAGAGCGGATTCGGCCGCGTCCGCACCGGAGCGGTCGATCGGGTACTGGCCGGTGCCGGAGAAGAAGAACTTCTGCAGGCGGCCCTTGAGACCCGGGGTGGTGAAGTACTCGGCCTTGGCCAGATAGGTGATCCGGCGGGGGCTCATCAGCGGGGTGAACAGCCAGTCGGTGAACGACAGATGGTTGCCGGCCAGGATGGCCGCACCCGTCGGGGGAATGTTCTCGACGCCCTCGACCTTGGGTCGGTTGATGAGGTGCATCAGCGGCCCCACCAAGACGAACTTCAGCAGCCAGTAGAACATTGCGTCCTTTCCCCTGTTTTCGATACCCGGGACCGGCCTCATTGCGGGCACCACCACTGCTTGCCTACCCTACCGCCGAGTCCATACGGTAACCAACCGGTGGTG
>NZ_JBSGBY010000423.1:0-7445 GCF_053601505.1 Nocardia sp. NPDC004722 | reverse complement strand
GATGAGAAGAAGCGGCAATTGGATGCCTTTCGCGTCGATCGCGAACGCGGGACGCTGACGACCCAGCAGGGCGTTCGCATCGACAGCACCGATGACTCGGTGAAGGTCGGCGAGCGCGGGCCGACGCTGCTGCAGGATTTCCACGCCCGGGAGAAGATCACTCATTTCGACCACGAGCGCATTCCCGAGCGGGTGGTGCACGCGCGGGGCGCGGGGGCCTACGGGCATTTCCGGCCCTATGACGAGTGGTTAGCCGAGCACACGGTGGCCCGCTCCTCATCGACCCGGCGGTGGAAACACCGGTGTTCGTGCGGTTCTCGACCGTCGCGGGATCTCGTGGTTCGGCCGACACTGTGCGCGACGTGCGCGGATTCGCCACCAAGTTCTATACCGCCGAGGGCAACTACGACCTGGTCGGGAACAACTTTCCGGTGTTCTTCATCCAGGACGGCATCAAGTTCCCCGACTTCGTGCACGCGGTCAAACCTGAGCCGCACAACGAGATTCCGCAGGCGGCCTCCGCCCACGACACCCTGTGGGACTTCGTCGGGCAGCAGCCGGAAACCCTGCACGCGATCATGTGGCTGATGTCGGACCGTGCCCTGCCGCGCAGCTACCGGATGATGCAGGGGTGCGGTGTGCACACCTTCCGGCTCGTGAATGCCGGAGGGCTGGGGGTTTTCGTGAAATTCCACTGGAAGCCGAAGCTGGGCGTGCACTCCTTGCTCTGGGACGAATGCCAGCAGATCGCGGGCCGCGATCCCGACTTCCACCGGCGTGACCTGTGGGACAGCATCGCCGCGGGACAGTATCCCGAGTGGGAACTCGGCGTGCAGCTGATCCGGGAAGAGCACGAGTTCGCGTTCGACTTCGACCTGCTCGACCCGACGAAACTCGTTCCGGAGGAACAGGTCCCCGTCATCCCGGTCGGTTCACTGGTGCTCGATCGCAATCCGGACAACTTCTTCGCCGAAACCGAGCAGGTGGCGTTCCATACCGCGAATCTGGTGCCCGGCATCGACTTCACCGATGATCCGCTGCTGCAGATGCGCAGCTTCTCCTACCTCGATACCCAGCTGACCCGGCTCGGCGGCCCGAATTTCGCGCAGCTGCCGATCAATCGGCCGCTGGCCGAGGTACGCAACCACCAGCAGGACGGTCAAGGGCAGCACACGATCCCGGTGGGCAGCGCCGCCTACTCCCCGAATACCGTCGGTGGCGGCTGTCCGGCGCTCGGCGGTGACGGCACCCTCGGGCATTACCCCGAACCGTTGTACGGTGTGCCCGCCCGCCGCCGCGGCGACGCGTTCCGCGAGTACTACCGGCAGCCGCGCATGTTCTGGAACAGCATGTCCCAACCCGAGCGCGACCACATCGTGGCCGCCTTCGCCTTCGAGCTGGGCAAGGTCGGGCGTCCCGCGATCCGCGCGACCGTCCTCGGCCATCTGACTCGCGTCGATCCGGATCTCGCGCTGCGTGTCGCCGAGGAACTCGGGGTCGCCGGGGACCTCGGCATGGCGGAACTCGGAATGCGGGTGGTGGCAGGCGAATCGGATGCTCCCGAGGTAGGCATGTCGTCCGCGCTCTCGATCGTGCCCGCCGCGCCCGGCACCATCGCCACCCGCAAGGTCGCCATCCTGGTCGCCGACGGCGTCGACTCGAGCGGTGTGCGTCTGCTGCGCTCTCGCCTGACCGACCGGGGCGCGGTCGTCGAGATCATCGCGCTGCGAGGGGGTTCGGTCCGTGGTGACGACTCGGACGGCGAGCCGCTCACGGTCGACCATGCGCTGGCGACGGTGTCCTCGGTGCTCTACGACGGCGTGCTCGTCGCGGGCGGACCCAGCGCCGCGGACACGATGGCGGCCGACGGCTCCGTCCTGCATTTCGTGCTGGAGGCGTTCAAGCACGCCAAGCCGATCGGCGCCGTCGGCGCGGGAGTCACCGTGCTGCGCATCGCCGGAATCCTGCCCGACATCCCGGCCGACAGTGAATTCGTGCAGCGTCACGGTGTGGTCTTCACCGCCGCCGCGGGTGCGCGCGTGCCCGACCACTTCCTCGATTCGTTCGCCGAATTACTTGCCCGGCACCGGATCTGGGATCGCCTGACCGCTACGGTCCCGGCCTGAACCTACCGCTGGGCGATCAGGCCGCCCGCCAGCACGCTTTGTACCTGGCGAGGCGAAAGGCGATGCCGGACAGTGAAAGCGACGTCCTTGGTGACGTCGCGCACCGGCAGCGTCGTGCTGCCGATGATGTCGTGGAGATGATCGAGGCGCAGGATGTCGTCCCGGTCGATCATGTCGTAGTCGGCGGGATCGTCGAATTCCAGGGCCAGCACACCGAAGTTGGCGAGGTTCTGCCAGTGGATGCGGGCATAGGACTTGGCGATGACCACGCGCAGGCCGAGGTAGCGGGGTGTGATCGCGGCGTGCTCGCGGGAGGAGCCCTGACCGTAGTTCTCGCCCGCGACCACGAGATGGCCGGATCGGGAATTGTGTTGTGCCCGTTCGGGATAGGTGTCGTCGACGGGGGCGAAGGTGAACATCGCCAACTTGGGGATATTGGACCGGAAGGGCAACGCTCGTGCTCCCGCCGGTGAGATCTCGTCGGTGGAGATGTCGTCGCCGAGTTTCAACAGGACCGGCGCCTGTAGGAGTTCGGGCAGCGGAGTCAGTGTCGGCAGGCTGGAGATATTGGGCCCCTTCACCGGTCGCACCCGGCGGGCGTGTTCCGGGTCGAGCGGGGCCACCAACATCATCGTGTCGACCGAGGCGGACGAGGGCAGGTCGACCTTCGGATACTCCATACCCGCGGTGCGCGCCCAGTCGCGCGGATCGGTGATCGTCCCCGTCAACGCGGACGCGGCGGCGGTCTCGGGCGAGCAGAGCCAGACCGAATCCTCCTTGGTGCCGGAGCGGCCGGGAAAGTTGCGCGGCATCGTGCGCAGGGAATTGCGGCCCACCGCGGGCGCCTGGCCCATGCCGATGCAGCCCAGGCATCCGGACTGGTGGATGCGTGCGCCCGCCGCCAGCAGGTCGCTCACCGCGCCCATCGCGGTCAGGTCGAGCAGGATTTCCCGCGACGTCGGGTTGATGTCGAAGCTGACCTGCGGCACGGTCTGCCGTCCGGCGACCATCGCGGCCACCATCGCGAAGTCACGCAGCCCGGGATTGGCGCTGGAGCCGATCACCGCCTGCGCGATGTCAGTTCCGGCGACCTCGCGGACCGGCACCACGTTGCCGGGTGAGGACGGTTTCGCGATGAGCGGCTCGAGGGCCGACAGGTCGAGGGTGTCCTCGATGTCGTAGTCGGCGTCGGGGTCGGCGGCCAGCGCGACCCAGTCGTGGCCGCGGCCCTCCTCGTGGAGGAACGCGCGCACCGCCTCATCGCTGGGGAATACCGTTGTGGTGGCGCCGAGTTCGGCGCCCATATTCGCGATCACATGGCGGTCCATCGCCGACAGACCCGACAAGCCCGGCCCGTGATACTCGATGATCCGGTCGACCCCGCCGCCGACACCGTGGCGGCGCAACATCTCCAGGATCACGTCTTTGGCCGAACACCACTGCGGCAGTGCCCCTTCCAGGCGGACGCCCCAGATCTCGGGCATCCGAATATGCAGCGGCCTGCCCGAAATCGCCAGCGCCACTTCCAATCCGCCCACCCCGATGGCCAGCATGCCCAGCGCCCCGGCGGCGCAGGTGTGGGAATCCGAGTCGACCAGGGTTTTTCCGGGGACGCCGAAGCGCTGCATGTGCGTGGGGTGGGAGACGCCGTTGCCCGCCTTGGAGAACCACAGTCCGAAGCGCTGCGCCGCGGTGCGGAGGTACTCGTGGTCCTCCGCGTTGCGCTCGTCGGTCTGCAGCAGATTGTGGTCGACGTACTGAACGCTCACCTCGGTGCGGGCACGCTCGAGCCCGAGCGGCTCGAGCTCCTGCATCACCAGCGTGCCCGTGGCGTCCTGGGTCAGCGTTTGATCGATTCCCAGCGCGATCTCCGCGCCCGGCGTCAGCGCGCCGGACACCAGATGCGCGGCGATCAGCTTGCGGGCCAGGTTCGTCGGCATGTCCCGCCGTGCTTACTCGTCGAAGTCCTGCGGCTCGACCGTGAACGAGGGATTGCCGCCCGCGTCGACACCGGCGTCGAGGATCTTGTCGTCGAAGTAGGCCGCGGACTTGGCGTCGAGGAAGACGCGAGCGCCCTCGGCGGAGAGCACCTCGTCGTCCTCCGAGGGAGCGCCGGCCACCGTGAGGTTGAAGCTGTCGGCTCCCTCCGACGTGGTGATCCGCAATCCCGCTTGCTGCGGTGTGTTCGTCGCGGACGCGATGTTGCGAACCACCTCGGCGGCGGTGGGGGTGAGCATCAGCATGGGTTTTCCTTCCGTTGACTGGATGGGTTACTGCTGGGAGATCGCTTCCACGACTTCACCGGACGCCTGGTGTTCCAGCAGGCGCGCGATATCGGCCTGCGAGATGATGCCCACCAGTCGGTTCTGGTCGAGCACCGGCAGCCTGCGCACCTGGTGGGTCGCCATCAGCTCCAGCACCCGCCGCACATCGTCATCGGCCTGCGCCACCACCGGCACCCCCTCGGCCAGCTCGCTGACCTTCACACCGTTCGGATCCATGCGCTGCGCCACCACTTTCACCACGATGTCGCGATCGGTCAGCATGCCCTTGAGCTTGCCGTCCTCCCCGCAGATCGGCAGCGCGCCGACCTCCAGATCGACCATCTGGCGCGCGGCCGTGAGCACGGTGTCGGCGGCACGGGCGCAGTGGCATTCGTGCGTCATGATGTCGCGCGCGGTGGTCCGATCCGGATCCCCGGTCCTGTCGTGGTGTCCAGCGATCGTCATTGCCTGTCCTCCTGTCGATTCCGTCTTGCCCCGGCTCTACCCCGTCTCGGCCGAGGTATTCAGCCGCCCGGCGACACCTTCGGATTCGGCTCATGAGATCGCCGCGGGCGGGTACAGCGGAGGAGACCCGCGAGCAGTCAGGAGGTGAGGATCACGATGTCACCCATGTGGATGCAGTTGATGGACATGCTGCGCGATATGTGGAACATGCTGTTCCCGTCCATGCCGATGTAATGCGGCACCAGGCGCGTATCCGGCGCGCGTGCGGGTACCCGCGCGGCAGCGAAGCCGTGAATACCCGCACGCGCCAACCCGAATGGAGGTGCGCCGATGACCGCCAACCGTGCCGCGCTGCCGCTTCCCTCGAAGGGCTCGACCACCGGCTGGTGCGGCTCGAGCACCTGCGGCACCTGGCCGACCGTGCCATCGAGCGGCTGCCCGACGGAAAAGCCTGGCTGATGGCGCAATTCGACGGTGACACGCAGGCGGCCCGGGAGGCCGGCCTCACGGCGACGGCCTACCCGCCCGGCGGCCCGGAAACCCATGAGGGCTGGGAGGATGCGGCGGTGCCGCCGGAACGGCTCGGCGACTACCTGCGCGATCTCGAGCGATTGCTGGGCATCTACGGCTACCAATCCAGTTCCCTCCACGGCCATTTCGGTCAGGACTGTGTCCACACCCGCATTCCCTTCGACCTGCGTACCGCCGAAGGGATCGCGCACTACCGCGAATTCGTCAAGGACAGTGCGCGTCTCGTCGTCGCCTACCGCGGATCGCTTTCCGGTGAGCACGGCGACGGCCCGCCCCGCGCCGTGTGCTGCGGGGCTCACCTGGATCTCGACCGGGCAGCTCCCCACGGCGAAGCGGGTGCTGAACCGCACCCTGGCCGAACTGCTGGCCGAGCGCGCCCCGGCGTGGCGACCGCCCGAGATCGCCGGATCCGCTGTCGTGCAACCCCACTGCCATCAGCATGCGATTCTCGGCTCCGACCCGGACCGGGCACTGCTGTCGGCGAGCGGCGTCGAGGTCGAGGTCCTCGACGCCGGATGCTGCGGCCTGGCAGGCAATTTCGGTTTCGAGCGCGGACACTACGAGGTGTCCGTCGCTTGTGCGCAGGACCAGTTGCTCCCGGCCCTGCGTGCCGCGTCACCCGACGCGGCCATCCTGGCGGACGGGTTCAGCTGCCGCACCCAGATCCGTCATCTCCTGCCCAGGGTCCGGCCGCGCCACACGGCCGAAGTCCTGGCCGAGGCCCTCGAAGGCGGTCTCCCATGAACATTCCCACCATCGACGGCGTCACGGTCGAGGTTTACCGATTCCCCACCCCGCAACCCGAAGCCGACGGCACCCTGACCTGGGACGCCACCACCGCGGTGGTGGTGACCGTGTCGGCCGGGGACCAGCACGGGCTGGGCTGGACCTACGGTTCCCCGGCCGCGGCGACCGTCGTCGAGCGGCATCTCGGTCCGGTCCTGCTGGGCTGCGGTCCCGAGGATATCACCGACGCCTGGGCCCGAATGCACAAGGCGTGCCGCAATATCGGCACCTCCGGGGTGGCGGCGCACGCCATCAGCGCGGTCGATATCGCCCTGTGGGACCTGAAGGCGCGGGTGCTGGGGGTGACCCTGCCCACCCTGTTCGGGAAGGTGCGGGAGGCGACCGCGGTGTACGGGTCCGGCGGTTTCGTCAACCTCACCGATGATCAACTCGCCGAGCAGGTGCTGGACTGGCAGTCCGAGGGCTGCACCGCGGTGAAGATCAAGATCGGCATCGACCAGCGGCGCGACCTCGAGCGAATCACGCTGGTGGACAAGCTCGTCGGCACGGACACGCGCATCATGGTGGACGCCAACGGCGCGTACAGCCCCGGCGAGGCGCGGCGCATGGGGCACGAACTCGACCGGCTCGGCGTCACCTGGTTCGAGGAGCCGGTCACCAGCGACGACCCTGCCGGCCTGAGCTCGGTGCGCGCGGCGGTGCGCTGCGATGTCGCGGCGGGCGAGTACATCTGCGGCGACACCGACGCCCTGCGGCTCATCGACTCCGTCGACTGCCTGCAACTCGACGTCACCCGCTGCGGCGGGTACACCGGATTCCTGCGCGCCGCCACCCTGGCCGCCGCCTACCACCGCGACATCTCCGCGCATTGCGCGCCCGCCCTGCACGCGAGCGTCGCGGCCTCGGTGCGCAGGCTGCGGCACGTCGAATGGTTCGCCGACCATGCCCGCCTGGAAGCCCTGCTGGTCGACGGCGCGCCGAAGGTGGACGACGGCCGGATCGCGCCCCGCGGCAACGGCAATGCGGCCGATCCGTACGGCCACGGCATGCGCCTGGCGGCGACGGCCGCGGACTACCGCATCTCAGTGCCCACGGCTCCCGCCGACTGAAGGCCCACGGCTCCCACCGAGCGAGGTGAGCGCGCGGGCGCGACGACATCCGTGGGCAATTCGAGTGCTCGGCCACCCGCGGCGCGTACATCCTCCGCGGCGGCCGTGCCGCCCAGGGCGGAGAAGTAGGAGACCGTGGCCAGCACACGGGTGCTCTTCTCGCCGACGGGGGTTTGCATGGTGAGGTCGTCGCCGCGCGAAAC
>NZ_JBSGBY010000422.1:0-7453 GCF_053601505.1 Nocardia sp. NPDC004722 | reverse complement strand
CCGCGTCAACGTCGTGTGGGCACTCCTCCGCGACAACCGGCTCTATCAACCTGAGCCCCTCACCACTGCTGCTTGACAACGGGATTAAGAGTCGGGGGAGGCGCGGCGGTTGCGTTTGGTGACGCCGCGGCGTTTCTTGGCGGAGAGGCGGCGTTCCTTCGCTCCGCGTGAGGGTTTGGTGGGGCGGCGGGGTGGGGGTGGGGTGGCCGCGGCTTCGCGGAGCAGGGTGGCCAGGCGGTCTCGGGCGGTGGCGCGGTTCTGGAGTTGGGCGCGTTGTTCGGAGGCGGTGACCGTGAGGATGCCGTTGACCAGGCGGGTGGTCAGGCGGTCGAGCATTCTGGTGCGGAGCGGCTCCGGCACGGACGGGGAGTTGGCGAGGTCGAAGGACAGTTCCACGCGGCTGTCGGTGGTGTTGACGTGTTGGCCGCCGGGGCCGGACGAGCGCGAGAATCGTTCGCGCAGTTCGGATCCGGGTATCACCAGGGTCCGGGTGATGGTCAGGTCGTCCGGCATGCGACTGGCTAGAGCCGGGTGGCGGTTCGGACGAGGGCGGCCACCGGGAGGGAGCGGCTGTGGGGCGGCCAGGCGATCACCGTGGTGACCGTGGGGGCGTCGAGGACTTCGATGGCGGCGTGGTCGTCGCGGAGATAGGTGCGGCAGGATTCGGGCATCACCGCGCAGGCGCGGCCGAGGGCGATCATCTGGAAAAGCTGGGTGTGGTCGCGGACCTGGGGGCCGGGGCCGTCGGTGTACGTGCCGTCGGCGTGGGGCCAGCGCGGCGTCGGAAGGCCGGGCAGGTCGGCGACGTCGGCGAGGTGCACGTGGTCGCGGGTGGTGAGCGGGTGTCCGGCGGGCAGCACCACCACCTGCCGCTCGGTGCGGAGGTCCTCGGTGTCGAACCCGGCCGTCGAGTCGAACGGGCGATGCAGCAGTGCCACATCGGCCCGGCCGTCGCGCAGCAGCCGTTCCTGTTCGCCGGGTCCGCAGAGTTGAACGTCGATGGGGACGGCATCGGGTTCGGCGGCGTAGGCGGCCAGCAGTTTCGCCAGCAGTTCACTGGACGCTCCGGCCTTGGTGGCCAGGATCAGGCCGGGGTGTGCACCGGCGGCACGGCGGGTGCGGCGTTCGGCGGCCTCGACGGCATCGAGCGCGGCCAGGCCCTCCTGCAACAGCACCGCCCCGGGAGCGGTCAGGGTCACGCCCCGGCTGGTGCGGTCGAAAAGTGTTGTCCCCAGCCGTCGTTCGAGCAGGCTGATGGCTCGCGACAGCGGGGGTTGCGCCATGCCGAGTCGCTGCGCGGCCCGCCCGAAATGCAATTCCTCCGCGACCGCCACGAAGTACCGAAGCTCTCGCGTCTCCACTCCGCCACTCTACTCAGGATCGATACCCCTGCGGTATCGCTGCCGACCCGATCGGTGTTGGAGCTCCCCCGGTGCCGGGGAACAGGATTGGTGCCATGAGCGAAAACACGATCGCGCTGGTGACCGGCGCGAACAAAGGCATCGGGTATGAGATCGCGGCTGGCCTGGGCGCGCTGGGCTGGACGGTCGGTATCGGTTCCCGCGACGAGGTACGCCGGGAGGAGGCCGTGGCGAAGCTGCGGGCGGCCGGGGTCGACGCGTTCGGCGTGCCACTGGACGTCACCGACGATGCCGGCGTCACCGCCGCCGCCCGCCTGATCGAGGACCGCACGGGACGCCTCGACGTGCTCGTCAACAATGCCGGGGTGACCGGCGCCATGCCGCAGAACCCCACCACCGTCGAACTCGACACGGTCCGAACGGCCGTGGAAACCAACGTGATCGGCGTCATCCGCGTCACCAACGCGATGCTCCCCCTGCTGCGCCGCTCGACGTCGCCGCGCATCGTCAACATGTCCAGCACCGTCGGCTCCCTCGCCACCCAAGCCGTCCTCGACGCCGAAACCGGCCCGCTCTCCGCCGCGTACTCACCGTCGAAGTCGTTCCTCAACGCCGTCACCATCCAGTACGCCAAGGAACTGCGCGACACCAACATCCTGATCAACGCGGGCTGCCCCGGCTTCTGCGCCACCGACCTCAACAACTTCCGCGGCACCCGCACCCCCACCCAGGGCGCCGCCATCGCGATCCACCTCGCCACCCTGCCCGACGACGGCCCGACCGGCGGCTTCTTCGACGACTCGGGCGTAGTGCCCTGGTAGCGAGTCCGCACGGCAAATATGGCGGAAGTATGACGCGGGTGCACGAAGGCTGGCGGGCGACGATCGGCCGGTGCTTCACTCCAAAGGTTGATGATTCAATTACCTAGGAGTGCAGCGTGTTTCGAAGATCATGTGCGGTTGCCTCGATCGTCGCCGGAGTCGGGCTCGCCTTCGCGCCCACCGCGTCGGCGTACGACGGGATCACCGGGCAGTTGGTGACCGTGATCGCCAGCCCGAACGATCCGACTCCGATTCCGGAAGTCCTCAGCGACAACAATTTCTATTCGAGGTACTGCCTGACGTACGTCGGCAATTTCGCGGTGGCGGTCACCAACAACACCAATGAGACGGTGTACGTCTACGGGGACGACACATGTACGCCGACGCGCCAGGTCGCGGTGCTGCAACCCGGTGAATCGGCGTCGCTGTTGACCACTCCCGGATGGGGGTTCACCTTCGGCAATCCCGCTTATCCGGGTGAGGACCACGTTCCGTTCTAGACGCACAGTCGGCCCCATCTCCTGCTTTCCGGGGGACTAGAGTTTTCGCATGTCGACATCCGAGGCGGGGTCAGCAGGGGGTGCCGCCGACGCTTCGGCGGCGGAGGTGGGGCGGGCGGCGCGCAAGCGGGTGCCGCGGTCGTCGCTGGGTGAGTGGAAGGCGGCGGCGGATCGGGTGGATCCGGTGTCGATTCTGGAGCGGCAGGCCGAGACCCGGGTGCCCGAGCTGGTCGAGATCCGGTACGCCCGGATGGCGGCGGGACAGTTTCCGTTCTATCGAGGTGCGCCCGCGATCATGGCGGGCGACCTCGCGAGCGGGGAGAACACCGGGTTGCACGTGCAGTTGTGCGGGGACGCGCATCTGTCGAACTTTGGGTTGTTCGCGTCGCCGGAGCGGGCGCTGGTGTTCGACGTCAACGACTTCGACGAGACACTGCCGGGCCCGTTCGAGTGGGATGTGAAGCGGCTGGCGGCGAGTGTCGCGGTGGCGGCCCGGGCCAACGGATTCGGCGACGACGAGGCCCGCGGGGCGGCGGTGGCGGCGGGACAGGCCTATCGGGAGGCGATGGCTCGGCTGGCGGCGCTCGGGGAGACCGACGTCTGGTACGAGAAGGTCGACGCCGAGCAGGTGTCGGAGCTGTTGAAACCCAAGGATCGCAAGCAGACCGAGAAGGTGATCAGCAAGGCGCGGTCGCGAACCAGCCTGCAGGCACTCGACAAACTCACCGAGCCCGGGCCGGATGGCGCGCCCCGGATCAAGGCGGATCCGCCGCTGGTCATGCCGGTGCCGAAAGAGCTGCACGCGGACCTGAATTCGGTGCTCTCGGACTATCGGGCGACCCTGCCCGAGGAGCGCCGTGTCCTGCTCGACCGGTACGAATTACGGGATATCGCCATGAAAGTCGTGGGCGTGGGCAGTGTGGGGACGCGCTGCTTCATCGCCCTGCTGACCGGGCGCAATACCGGCGATCCACTGTTTCTCCAGGTGAAGCAGGCCGAGGATTCGGTGCTCTCGACGCATCTGCGCGCCAGCCAGTTCCACCATCAGGGGCATCGGGTGGTGCACGGGCAGCGGCTCACCCAGTCGGCCGGTGACATCTTCCTCGGCTGGGCGACCGGCCCGGACGGACTGTTCTACTACTGGCGGCAGCTGCGAGACATGAAGGGCTCCTTGGTCATCGACGACATGTCGGCCGCGCAGCTGCGCCAGTACGCGAGCCTGTGCGGGCACACCCTCGCCCGCGGGCACGCGCGGTCCGGCGACCGGGTGGCGATCGCGGCGTACCTGGGCGGCAACGACGTGTTCGACAAGGCCATGGGCGAGTTCGCGCTGGCCTATGCCGATCAGACGGTGGCCGATCACGAATCCCTGTTGGCCGCCATCGATTCCGGCCGGGTGACGGCGGCCTCGAATGGCTCGGGAGATTCCGGAGAGAAGGACGAGTAAAGGGACTAATGTCCCAAATCAGACGTGATTAGCGCGGTATAGCTAATTCTCAGTAGCCTCTTAAAATTGGTCATTAGGTTCCCCTAACGCACAAACGTTCCAGCCCCCAGGGATCGTTCGAGATTCACCACGACCGGTTGAAAGAGGTTCGCCTTGAGCTCGCTGATCGACAGCAAACCTGGAGAGACTTTCCGGATCGGAGAGCTTCGACTCCTGGGTCGGCAGCGACGGCGGCTACTCGAAATGGGATTGATCCCGGGCGCACCGGTGAGCGTGTCCGCGATCGGTGTCTGCGGCGGGCGCATCCTGCGCGTCGGCGAGGCCCGCATCGCCGTGGACCGGGCCACCGCGCGGGCCATCGACGTGGCACGGGAAGTCCGCGCATGAACGAATCATGCTGCGGGCCGGTGAATTCCGGCTCCACAACCAAGCCCTCCGGGACTACCGCGACCCTCGCCGGGACCGCCACGGTGGTGCTCGTCGGCAATCCGAACGTCGGCAAGTCGACGCTGTTCAATGCCGCCACCGGAGCCCGTCAGCGAGTGGGCAATTGGCCCGGCACCACGGTCGAGGTGACCGAGGGCCCCTGGAAACTCTCCCCCGGCACCACGATTCGCCTGCTGGACCTGCCCGGTACCCACAGCCTGCTGCCCGCCGCCCCGGACGAGGCCGTCACCCGCGACGCCCTGCTCACCGATGCCGGACCGGACCGGCCGGACCTGGTCGTCGCCGTGGTGGACGCCGCCAATCTGGCGCGCAGCCTGTATCTGCTGTCGCAGATCCTGGAGACCGGGGTGCCCACGGTCGTCGCCATGACCATGACCGATGTGGCGGCCGGACGCGGCGCGCCCGTCGACGCCGAGCGGCTCGCGAAAGCGCTTGGTGTACCGGTTGTTCCGCTGGTGGCACGGGGCGGCACGGGGGTACCCGCCTTGGCCGCCGCCATCGACGCCGCGCTGACTGACTCTCGCGCACCCGTCGCACCGCACCTGGGCGATGATCTGGAGACCGCCATCGCGGCGCTGGAACCGCTGCTGCCCGAGGGCTATCCGGCGCGCTGGCTGGCGTTGGCTCTGCTCGCCGGGGATACCCCTCCGGGCGTCCCGGCGGAACTGTCAGCTGCCGCCCGCGCGACCCTGGCCGAATCCTCGGACGAGACCTCAGATTTCGAGCCCCTGGATCTCGAGGACGACGGCGAGATCCTCATCGCCGAACGCCGCTACGCCTGGGCCCACGATGTGCGCGCGGCCGTCGTCACCGACGCCGAGACACGCACCACGCGCAGCGATCGCGTGGATCGCCTCGTCACCCACCGCTGGCTGGGCGTCCCCCTCTTCCTGGCCGTCATGTGGCTGGTGTTCGAGCTGACCACCACGGTCGCCAAGCCGCTACAGGACGCGCTGGGCGGCTTCTTCACCGGCCCGGTGGCCGACGCGGCCGCGGATCTCCTGCGGACCCTGCACGCTCCGCAGCCGTTGATCGGGCTGGTGCACGACGGCTTCATCAACGGCGTCGGCCAGGTGCTGAGCTTCGTGCCGCTCATGCTGATCATGTTCGTTCTGCTGGCGCTGCTGGAGGATTCGGGCTACATGGCCCGCGCGGCCTTCGTCGCCGACCGGCTCATGCGCACCATCGGCCTGCCCGGTCGCGCGGTGCTGCCGATGATCGTCGGCTTCGGCTGCAATGTGCCCGCCATCGCGGGCACCCGGGTGCTGTCCAATCCCCGGCACCGGCTGCTCACCGCGCTGCTGATCCCGTTCACCAGCTGCAATGCGCGCCTGGTGGTGTACGTGCTGCTGGCCGGGGTGTTCTTCGGCAGCCAGGCGGGCACGGTGGTGTTCGCCATGTACCTGGCCTCCATCCTGCTGGTGGTCGGTATCGGATACCTGTTGCGCAATACCATGTTCCGCGACATGGCCGACGAGCCGCTGGTGCTGGACCTGCCGCCCTACCGCCGCCCCAGCCTGCACGTGCTGGGCGTGCATACCTGGCAGAAGATGCGCGGATTCCTCACCACGGCCAGCGGCATCATCGTCGCCACCGTCACCGGCATCTGGCTGCTGGCCTCGATTCCGATGGGCGGCGGTAGCTTCGGCGAGGTGCAGCCCGAGCACAGCGCGCTGGGCGCGGTGTCGTCGGCGGTGTCGCCCGCGTTCGCTCCCGCCGGATTCGACGACTGGCATGCCGGCGCCGCGCTGGTGAGCGGGTTTGTCGCGAAAGAGGCTGTGGTGGCGACGATTTCGCAGTCCTACAGCATGGCCGATCCGGGTGACGGCCCGGCCGACGCGCCCCTGTCGGACCAGTTGCGTGACACCTTCCGGCAGTCCTCGGGCGGGCACACCATTCCGGCCGTGCTGGCGTTCATGATGTTCCTGCTCGCCTACACGCCGTGCATGACCACGCTCGCGGTGCTGCGCAACACCATCGGGATGCGCATGACGTTGATGAGCGTGGCCCTGCAATTGTCGGTGGCGTGGGTGCTGGCGGTCGCGGTCTTCCAGATCGGGCGGATCTTCTGGTGAGCGCGCCGACCACCAGCCCGCTGCGCCGGGTGCTGGCCGAGATCACCGAATCCCGTGGGGAATTCAGCCTCGACCAGGTGGCGCGGCGCGTGGGCGTCTCCCGTGACGAGGCCCAGGCCATGGTCGACTACTGGGTCCGTAAGGGGCGGCTGTCGGTGGAGCAGATCGGGTCCGGGTGCCCGGCCACCGGGTGCGCCGGCTGCGCGCAGACCGGCTGCTCCACCGGACCGAAAGGCCCTGTGCTGCTGGCCATCACGCCGCGGCCGCACGGGGATTGACAGAACCGCTCAGGGATTGACGGCGATCACGAGCTTGCCGGTCGAGGTGCGGCCCGCCATCAGCCGGTGCGCCTCGGCCGCGTCGGCGAGGGCGAACTCCGCCGTGATGGGCAGCTCGACCTTGCCGGAGGTGGCCAATTCGAAAGCCTTGGCGGCGATCTCGTGCAGTACGTCCGGGGCGGCCAGGCTCAGGCCCAGGATGGAGAAGCCGGAGACCGTGCGGCCCTGCGGGAGCAGATCGCTCGCGCCGACCTGCCACGGGGCCTCGCCACCGGCATTGCCGAAGGAGACCAGGCGGCCGAAGCGGGCCAGGGATTCCAGTGTGCGGCGCAGGGTTTCGCCGCCGACGGATTCCAGCGCCAGGTCGACACCGCGGCCGCCGGTGGCCGCGCGGACCTCGGCGTCGAAGGTCTCGTTGAGGAATGCGTCGTCGTAACCGTATTCGCGCGCGTACCGAGGCGCGGCTGCTGATCATCGACATCGTCATGCCCGAGAACCATCGGCCCCACCCGGGCAAGGTGATC
>NZ_JBSGBY010000421.1:0-7462 GCF_053601505.1 Nocardia sp. NPDC004722 | reverse complement strand
ATCAGGCCGTGAGCCTGCGACATTTAGAACAGCCGGGTGCCGAGATCTGCACGTTCGGGGGCCAGTCCCGCGAGGTGGAAGCTCTGCATGAAGCGGGCGTTGAGAGCCAGGGCGAGCAACTCAGGGCGGTCCAGCCGTGCCGCAAGCCTTTCGGCCTCCCGCGCCGCCGCGCCCCCACGCAGAGTGTCGCTCGCCCGCAATTCCAGCGCGACGGTAATGAGCAGGCGGCAACGCAGTTCCAGATCGGCCCCGGAGGAGAAGTCGTTGTCCGAGAGGAAGACTGGGCTCGAAGAGACGTCGCCGCTGGAGGGAAGGCCGGTGCCGGACTCGTGCGGGGCCGAGGTGCTGGGCGGTAGTGAGCGCAGGGTGCGTTCGGCGGTGTCGGCGACGAGGCGGGCGAGGGCCGGGTCGTCGGGGTCGGTCCAGAGTGCGGGGACGTCGAAGGCGACGAGGAGGCGGGCGGTGAGGTTGATGTCGTCGAGGTGTTCGGCGGCCCGGATCGACTCGGCGCGAAGGGTTCCGGCTTCGGGGAGACGGCCGGTGAGGGCGAGTGCACGGACCAGGCCCATGGTGGCTTCGAGCTCGGAACGCTGGTCACCGACGCGCTTGTAGGCCGTGACTGCATCGGACCATAGGCGTGCGGCCTCGTGTGGCGCGAATACTCGCTCCGCGGCCGACGCGGCCGCGCTCGAGTACTTTCCGGCTCGCGCCGCGGTGGCGCGGGTGGCCGCCCGCGCGAAATGGTGTGCGAGCAGATCGATATCGGCGGTCCCGGCCGCCTCCAGCAGCGCCCCCACCCGCGCATGCCAGGCCGACCGGCGCGGCGCGGGAATGTCCCGGTAGACCACATCACGCACCAGCGCATGCGCGAATGCAATACCTGCCGAACCCGACTCGACCAGAAACCCAGCCCGCAACCCCACCTCCACCGCAGCATCCACCCGATCAATCTCCGTACGCACAATGTCCGTGCGCTCGGCGTCCACGGGTTCGGCGGGCGTCGCGAGTGCGAGGAGTAGTTCGGCGCCGATGTCGGGGCCGATTATCGAGGCTTGTTGCAGCACTGTCTGTTCGGTGTCGGTCAAGCGCCGGAGGCGGTGGCGGACGACATCGCGGACTCCGGGTGGGACCGACTCCAGTGCTGCGTTGCCCTCATCGGCCCATAGCCGGGCGAGCTCTCGGGTGAAGAACGGATTGCCCTGTCCGCGAGCGTGAATCCGCTGTGCTGCCGTGGCCTCGATCCCGGGGCCTGCCACGGTGCGCACCAAGTTCTCGGTGTCGTGCGCGTTCAGGCCGCCGAGTTGGATGCGCGATGGCTCGGCGCGCGCCATCCGGGCCAGCGCGGCCGCGAGGGTCGCGTTCACGTCGGTGTCCCGGTAGGTGCCGATGAACAGCACCGGTCCCGCCACCGGTGTGGTCGCGAACGCGGTCAGCAACTCCAGGGTTTCCACTCCCGCCCAAT
The DNA here is from genome assembly GCF_053601505.1 of Nocardia sp. NPDC004722. Lineage (NCBI taxonomy): Bacteria > Bacillati > Actinomycetota > Actinomycetes > Mycobacteriales > Nocardiaceae > Nocardia > Nocardia sp. NPDC004722. Next base: position 6,000 of record NZ_JBSGBY010000421.1, on the reverse strand, counting down.
GCAGGTCGTCGAACACGATGAGCACCGGTCCGCCCCGCGCGACCGTCTCCAGGTACCGCGCCGCGGCCCGCCGGGTGTGAAACCGCCCGACCGCCGGATCCGTGCTCGGGCTCGCGGTCGTGTCGTCCAGCGGTGGTGTGCTCGGACCCGCCGCCGCCAGTGCCGCCTAGATCTGCGTCCACGGCCAGTACGGTGGCGCGCCACCGTCGGCGGGGTCGGATCCCCACGCGACGGTCCACCCCTGATCCCGCAGTCCCGCCGAAAACGCCTCGACGAGCGCGGTTTTGCCAACTCCCTCGACGCCGGAGATCAGCACCGCCCGCGCCTGCCCGCGCTCGTTCACCTCCTCGGCGACCGCGCGCAGTCTCGCCAGTTCGGCCGCGCGCCCGAGCAATACACGCCGGTTCGCCACCGTGCCGACATCGTCGGTGCCGGTTCGCGCGGCCTCGGCGACCGCGAAATCGCCGTCGGATGTCGGCGGGGACGACTCCGAGGCCGTCGGCGTTTCCGCCCGGGCGTCGGCGCGGAGAATCCGTGGTGTGAGACCCGGCGCCTGGGTGAGGATGTCGGATTCGAGTTGGCGCAGGCGCGGGCCCGGGTCGACACCGAGTTCGGTGCGGAGCGCCGTCCGGATCGTGCGCAGGGCGGTGAGGGCGTCGGCCTGGCGGCCGGAGCGGTAGAGCGCCAGAGCCAGCGTGTGCCAGGCGGATTCGCGCAGCGGATGCTCGCGGAGGTGGGATTCGAGGGCGACGACCGCCTCCGCGTGGCGTGACAGCCCGGTCAGCGCGAGGGCACGCTGTTCGATGGCGAGGGAGCGCAATTCGAGCAAGCGGTCGATCTCGGCGCGCGCCCAGTGCTGATCGGCGAACTCGGCGTAGGCGGGACCCTGCCACAGTCGCAGAGCGGCATCCAGATCCGACAGCGCGCCGGTGAGATCCGACCGGCGGGTGCAATCGGCTCGAGATCGCGCATCCGCCCGGCCGGGTGCGAGACCTGATGGCACGATGAGATCGGAGCCGCCGGGTTCGAGGTTGCCGCCCACAAGATCCGCAGCCGCACGGATCAGGGACTCGAAGCGGTCCGCGTCCACCTGCCCCGGCGTGACCCGCAAGGCGTAACCGGGTGCGACGGTGACGAGAACGCGGGCAGGCTCGCGGGGCTTGCGGTCGGGTTCGAGACTGCGGCGCAGGTCCGAGACGAAGGTCTGGATGGCCCCGTGCGGGTCGCGGGGCGGCCGCTCCCACAGGTCGTCGATGAGCTGAGTCAGCGGAACCACGCGGCCGTGCGCGAGGAGCAGGCGAGCCAGTAGCGCGCGATGCCGCGGGCCTTTGAGGGCCAGCGGTCCGCGCTCGTCCTCGGCCCGCAGCGGGCCGAGGACCTGGAAGGTCACCACGCCCGCCGACTCTATCGACAACATCGGACAACCCGGCCATCCCGACACTGAGTCATTGCTGACCGATCACTGAGCGACCCCGGCCAGGCTCCTCGGGTATCCACGCCCCGAAGACAAGGAACACCATGAGCCCTCGCATCCCCGGATTCGACTACCAGCGCGTCACCGTCGCCGACGGGGTCGCCCTGGAGACCGCGGTCGCCGGATCCGGCAGCCCGATCGTGCTGCTGCACGGCTTCCCGCAGACCCATCTCATGTGGCGGCATGTCGCCACGGACCTGGCCGCCGACCACACCGTCCTCTGCCCGGATCTCCGCGGCTACGGCAAGAGCGACAAGCCGCTCAACACCGCCGGCGACGCCTACTCGAAACGCACCATGGGCAATGACATCGTCACGCTGGCACAGGCTTTCGGCCACGAGACCTTCGCGCTGGCCGGGCACGACCGGGGTGCGCTGGTCGCCCTCCGGACCGCCCTCGACCATCCCGACCGGGTCACCCACCTGGCCTCGCTGGACGTGCTGCCGACCCTGGACATGTGGGAGGTCATGCACGGACTGACGGGCGCCATCGGCTTCCACCTCTACCTGATGGCCCAGCCGGTCGGCCTGCCGGAACAGCTGATCGGCGCGAGCCCGGACGCCTTCTTCGGCCATTTCCTCGACGCCTGGACCAGGAATCCGCAGGCCATCCCGGCCGAGATCCGCGAGGAGTACCTCCGGGCCTGCCGTCACGCGGTGCCCTCGATCGTCGCCGACTACCGCGCCTCGGCGAATATCGACGTCGACCACGACCGCGCCGACCGCGCGGCGGGCAACACCCTCCGCATGCCGGTGACCGTCCTGCAACAGGATTGGGGTTCGGCGCTCGGCTTCGACGCCGAATCGCTGTGGCGCGCCTGGGCTCCGGACCTGAAACACGAGACCGTCACCTGCGGCCATTTCATGGCCGAGGAGTCACCCACCGACGTTGTCCGGGCGATCAGAGAACTGGTGCGACGCTAGCGGCGCACCTCGAGGCGGCGGACCAGGGTGACGAGGGCGGCGCGGAGGGCTTCGGGGTTGTCGGTGTCGGCGCCGAGGATCATGCGGACCACCTGGGGGGCGGCGAACCACCAGGCGGCGAGGGCGGCTACCGCGTAGAGGAGGTAGCCGGGGGCCACGTCGGACGGGAGGGTGCCCGCGTGCTGGGCGGAGGCGAGGGCGGCGACCTTGTCGGCGTAGTGGGAGGCGCGGGCGGATTCGGCGGGGAGTTCGCCGTCCTGGGGTTGCAGCCCTTCCCAGTACATCAGCCGCAGGAATTGGGGGTGGGTGCGGTGGAAGTCGAAGACGTGGCCCGCGTAGTCGGCGAGGTCTCCGGCGGTGTCGGCGGACAGCGGACTGGCCGCGGCGAGTTGTTCGAGCTGGTCGGTGAGCACCGCCTCGAAGAGGCCACGTTTGTCGCCGAAGTACTGGTAGATGCGTTCCTTGTTGATGCCCGCGCGGGCGGCGATGGCATTGACGCGAGCCCCGTCCGGCCCGCGTTCGGCGAATTCGTGCACGGCGGCCTCGAGTAGCAGCCTTCTGGTTCGCTCGGTATCCCACGCCATAGCCCCATCCAACCATCTCCAACCATACGGTTGCGGTTGGGCTCACCCGTATGGCAAACTCCAACCACACGGTTGCAACCATTTGGTTGTGGATCGGTCGGCGACGAGGAGGAGGTGGCATCGTGCCCGAGTTGCGCTCCCGCACGGTCACGCACGGACGGAATATGGCCGGGGCTCGCGCCCTCATGCGGGCCAGCGGGGTTCCCTCCGCCGATATCGGCCGCAAGCCGGTCATCGCGATCGCGAACAGCTTCACCGAGTTCGTGCCCGGCCACACCCATCTGCAACCGGTCGGCCGCATGGTCTCCGAGGCGGTCCGGGAGGCGGGCGGCATTCCGCGCGAGTTCAATACGATCGCCGTCGACGACGGTATCGCCATGGGGCACAGCGGCATGCTGTATTCGCTGCCCTCCCGCGATCTGATCGCGGATTCGATCGAGTACATGGTCGAGGCCCACCGCGCCGACGCACTGGTGTGCATCTCCAACTGCGACAAGATCACTCCCGGCATGCTGATGGCCGCCCTGCGCCTGAACATCCCGACGGTGTTCGTCTCCGGCGGCCCGATGGAGGGCGGCACCGCGGTCCTCGTCGACGGCACCGTGCGCCGCCGCCTCGATCTGATCGTCACCATGGCCGAGGCCGTCTCCCCCGACGTCTCCGACGAGGATCTGGCCCGCATCGAGGAGAACGCCTGTCCCACCTGTGGTTCCTGCGCGGGCATGTTCACCGCCAATTCGATGAACTGCCTCACCGAGGCGCTCGGGCTGGCGCTGCCCGGCAATGGCACCACCCTGGCCACCCACACCGCGCGCGCCGAGCTGTACCGGGCGGCCGGGCGGACCGTCATGGACATCACCCGGCGTTACTACGACCACGACGACGCCTCGGTGCTGCCGCGGAACATCGCCTCCCGCAACGCCTTCGACAACGCCATGGCACTGGATCTGGCCATGGGCGGCTCCACTAACACCGTTCTGCATCTGCTGGCCGCCGCCCAGGAGGCCGGTCTCGACTACACGCTCACCGATATCGAGAAGATGTCGCTACAGGTGCCGTGCCTGTGCAAGGTGGCCCCCAACGGCGACTATCTGATGGAGGACGTGCACCGCGCGGGCGGCATCCCCGCGCTACTGGGCGAGTTGAACCGGGCGGGTCTGCTGCACCGGGATGTTCGTGCGGTGCACGCGGATTCGCTGGACGCGTGGCTGGCCGAATGGGATGCGCGCGCCGCCACGCCGTCCCCGGCCGCGCTCGACCTGTTCCACGCCGCGCCGGGCGGAAAGCGTTCGGCGACGGCCTTCTCCCAATCCGAGCGCTGGCACACCCTGGATCTGGACGCGGCGGCGGGCTGTATTCGCGATGCCGCGCACGCGTACTCGCGCGACGGCGGTCTGGCGGTGTTGCGCGGCAACCTGTCCCCGGACGGCGCGGTGGTGAAGTCCGCCGGTGTGGCCGCGCACATGCACACCTTCACCGGCCCGGCGGTGGTGCTGGAGTCCCAGGAGGAAGCGGTCGAGGCCATCCTGTCCAAGCGCATCAAGCCCGGCGATGTGCTGGTGATCCGCTACGAAGGACCGCGCGGCGGACCGGGCATGCAGGAAATGCTGTATCCCACCTCGTATTTGAAGGGTCTCGGCCTGGCGGGCGAGTGCGCCTTGATCACCGACGGCCGCTTCTCGGGCGGATCCTCCGGCTGCTCGGTCGGCCACATCTCCCCCGAGGCCGCCGCCGGTGGCCCGATCGCCCTGGTCCACGACGGCGACCTGGTCACCATCGACATCCCGTCGCGGACCCTCACGGTCGCGGTCGGTGACGACGAATTGGCCGCGCGCCGTGCCGAATTGGAGTCGAACGGCGGCTATCGCCCCCGCAACCGCGACCGTAAGGTGTCTCTGGCCCTGAAAACCTATGCGCTGCTGGCCACGTCGGCGGACAAGGGCGCGGTCCGCGATCCGGCCAAGCTCGCCGACTGATCACCCGTCCACGGTCTCGACCACGAAGCTCGCGACCGTGGTGGTGCTGCCGCCGATATTGACGGTGCCGTAGCGCCGGACACCCGGCAGCTGATAGTCGCCCGCCCGGTCGGTGACCTGCTTGTAGGCGTCCAGCAGCATCCGGACGCCGGTGGCCCCGACCGGGTGGCCGATCCCGAGCAGGCCGCCGCCGGGGTTGATCGGGAGGCTGCCGTCGCGGCCGATCATGCCGGATTCGATGGCCTTCCAGCTCTCCCCGGGCGCGGTCAGGCCGAGATGGTCGATGGCAACGTATTCGGACATGGAAAAGCAGTCGTGTACTTCGACACCGCCGAGCTGGTGGATATCGGCCAGTCCCGCACGAGAGAGCGCGTCGAGGACTGCGGTGCGGACGTGCGGGAAGACATAGGGCTGATCGGCCGAGACCCGCAACTTCTCCGCCAGGGGCAGCCCGACGGTGCGGTGCCCCCAGCCGGAGATCACCGCGGTGTCAGCGGGCCGGATATCGTTGTGCCGCTGGAGGAATCGGTCCGAGACGAGGATCACGGCGGCCGCGCCGTCGGTCATCTGGCTACAGTCCTGGCGGCGAAGCACCCCGGCGACCGGCGGGTTGGCGGTGTCGTCGGCAGTGAAGCTCTCCTCGGTGTAGGACCAATCGCGGGTCTGGGCAACCGGGTTCAGTCGCGCGTTGGCGATATTGAGTGCGCCGATCGCACGCAGATGCGCGGGGTCGAGGCCGTAGCGGCGGTCGTACTCCTCGGCGATGGCCGCGAACTGGGTGGGCCACACCAGATCGGTGTCCTGAGCCTCGTGCCCGGCCCAGGCCGCCGCGCCCATGTAGGCGGCAGCCCGCGCCCCGGGCACGGTCTTCTCCAGTTCCGCGCCCAGTACGAGAGCGCAGTCGTAGCGCCCGGATTCGAGGTCGGCCATGGCGGCGAGGGCGGCCATGCTGCCGGAGGCGCAGGCCGCCTCGTGGCGGGTGGCCGGGACGCCCCAGAGTTCGGGACGCACGGTGGCGGGCATGCCACCGAGATGACCTTGGC
>NZ_JBSGBY010000420.1:0-7524 GCF_053601505.1 Nocardia sp. NPDC004722 | reverse complement strand
CGGGAAGGCAGGGAAGCATCGGAGCGCTGAGGCACTCGTAATCGGTTCGGGGGAACCGGGGGCGGGGGGATCGGGGGATCCGGGGGGCAACGGGGGAATCGGGGGGGACATGGGATCCGGGGGGACGTTCGAGGGAACGCGGATCCCGGGGGAAACGAGGGGGAACCGGGGGGAAACTCGAACTCCGGTGTCACCTGCCGCGGCGGGGACGGCAGGTGACACCGGAGAAAATCGGGGTGCGGATGCCCGAAATTCGTGGGATGTTCGAGGGCATGGCATCGACGAATGGCATTACCGTGCGTTCGGCACGAGCGGATGAGCGCCCGGCGATTTCCAGGCTCTCCGAAATCAGTTTCGGAATGCGATCCGGACCGGCCGATGTGGAGTACGGTCCCCAAGTCTTTCCCACCGAGCGAGCCCTGGTCGCCGTGGACGGCGACCGCATCGTCGGCCACGCCAACGATCTCACCATGACCGTCACGGTCCCCGGTGCGCGCACCGTGCGGGCCAGCGGAATCACCAATGTCGTGGTCGCGCCCACCCATCGGCGGCGCGGCATCCTGCGGGCGCTGTACACCGAGATGCATCGGCGCACCGAGTCCGACGGCGTCCCGCTGACCATCTTCACCGCCAGCGAGGGCACCATCTACGGCCGCTTCGGCTACGGCCCGTCGATCGTCGTGAACGAAGTCTCCATTCGCGGGCGCACCGCCGAATTCCGCACCACCACACCGGATCCCGGTGGCGTACAGGTGATCTCGCTCGAGGAAGCCAAGACGGCGATCCCCGAGATCTACGACCGCTGGCGGCGACTGGTTCCCGGCGCGCAGGCCAAGCCCGAGTCCCGCTGGCAGCAGCGGGTATTCGCGGACCCGGTCCAGCAGGAGGGCGGTTCGCCGCTGTTCTTCCTGACCCATCCCGACGGCTACGCGATCCTGCGCCGCGCCTGGAATTCCGAGGGCAAGAACACCGCCACCGTGCACGACCTGCGGGCCATCACGCCGGAGGCGCACGTCGCGCTGTGGCGCGTCCTGCTGAGCCTGGACCTGGTGCACACCATCGAAGCCGAACTCCCCGACCACGATCCACTCCCCTGGCTGGTCACCGATCCGCGCCTGATCCGCGTCACCGGCCGCCACGACACCCTGTGGACCCGGATCATGGACGTCCCCGCCGCCCTCACCGCCCGCACCTACCAACGGGATCTGGATATCGTCCTGTCCGTGGAGGATCCGTTCCGCGACGCGGGCGGCAGCTTCGCGCTGCGCGTGCGCGACGGCATCGCGGAATGCGAGCGCACCGACCGTGCCCCGGACATCGAGCTCGGCATCGACGTCTTGGGCAGCCTCTACTTCGGCGCGCACCAGGCCCGGGTCTTCGCCGCCGCCAACCGGATTCAGGCCAAGGACACGGCAAAGCTCCGCGCCTTCGACGAGGCGTTCGCCTCGGATCGGGACGCGGAGCTCGGCTGGTTCTTCTGAGCGGCTACTTCGCGATCTTGGCGCGGAACGGGCCGCCCACACTGTTGAACAGCAGGTCGCCGTTCGGGAGCGCCTCGATCAGCGCATACGCGCCGTTGCCGAGATTGGATTGACCGAAGACGGTGCGGTGCACCGTCTCTCCGGTCTTCCAGTCGAGGCCGGTGACCTCCCAGCCATCGGCCTTGGAGTAGCCGTTGACGAACACTATCCCGGCTCCGCTGGAGACGGCCGGGACCATGGAGGTCGACACCACGTCACCGCGGGTCCAGACCGAACTCCAGCTGTGCGCCTTCGGATCCCACTCGAAGCGCTGCATGCCGTGCGGTGGCGTGGCGACCGGGCCGTTGGCCAGCACGTCGACCAGCCGGTCCGGGGAACCGCCGTCGCCGATGTTCTGGACCACGAACGCGCCGTAACCGGTGACCACCACCGACTGCTCGGACTGCACGAATTCCGGTAGTGGATCCGGCAATCCGGCCGTCACCGCGATCTGATCGGCGATGCGATCGGACTTGGTGTCCGGCTTCTGCTGGAAGCCCTCGGGAATCTTGTTGCGCCAGAAGGCGACCAGCTTCATGTGGTCGGCGCCGTCGGTGATCACCACCAGTTGGTCGCTGTCCTTGCCGAAGCCCATCAGGGTCGGAGTGGAGCCGGTGCCGGTGCCGAACTTCACCGCCGGGGGCTGGCGGCCGAAGTCGTAGGGCGAAGACCAGGCGCCGTCGGCCGCGTCGGTGGAGAGTTTTCCGTTCTTCCACACCACTTTTCGCATGATCTTGTCGGAGGCGAAGTAGAGGCCGCCGTCCGGATCGACCGCCATCGAGTTCGAGACGGTCTCGTCGTCGCCGATGCGCAACCGCACGGGATCGCCGGTGAGATCCCGGTTCAGTGCGAACAGGTCACGCGACGCCAGCGCGAGCAGTTGACCGTCGTAGGTCATGCTCAGGCCGACGATCGTCTCGGGCGAGCCGAGCGAGGTGAGTTCGGTGCCCAGCATGGGCTTCAGGTCGCGCTGCGCGATGACCTGCAGTCCGTCGGCGGGCTTGTCCTTGTCCTTCAGCCCGAAGACGAACAGCTCGGAGTTCTGATTGATGTAGTAGAGGTGATTGTCCTTGTCCACCAGGCCGTAAACGCCGTTGACAAGCCGCTGCCAGTTCTGGCCCGGCCAATCCTGCGCGACCGCGGCCTCGATCTGACCGGTGTCGGTGTACTGCTGGTTCAGCACCTGGTCGAGCGCGGCGGTGGGGATCGGCGTGATGCCGGGGGTATCCATGGACGCGATTTCCTTGAAGCCGCCGCCGGAGACGTCGACATACCGGGGACCCGAGGTGGAGGAGACCCACCAGTAGTTCGGATCGGGAGAGGCCAGGGTCATGATGTTGACCGGGCCGCCGGGCACACGCGGCATCTGCGCCGGATCGATGTGGAAGGTTCCGCGCGGCACCGCGGCCGTGAAACTGTCGCTCTGCCCGGAGTCGATGTGGGTGATGCCGAATTGGTCGGCGGCGAGATAAGGATTGCGAGCCGGACCGGAATCGGTGGCCGCGGCGTTTTTCGACGTGGTCGACGACCCGGAATCCGAGGACTTGTCGCTGCTGCACGCGGCGAGGGCGCCGGTGGCGGCGAGTATCAACGCGGTCAGGCCCGCCGATAGTCGCATTGTTTTGCTCAAGATTCGCTCCCCATTTCATACGCACCGGAATGCAGGGTTGGAACTGGAATGAGCCAAGATAGCGAGAGATTAGCAGCGAGTCGTTACTCGAAACGATCGATTACCGCATTTCACCCGATACGGGCGAGACCCGGATCGGTGCCCCCACGGCGAAGTCAGGGTTTTCCCGGTGGTGAGCGGCCGTGCGGCGCTGGCATGCTGGAGTGCGTGAAACCCATCCAGCTGATTCTCAACGTCCTGTGGCTCGTGCTCGTCGGCTTCTGGATGGCCATCGGTTATGTGATCGCCGGGCTGATCTGCTGCGTGCTGATCGTGACCATCCCGTGGGGGATCGCGTCGTTCCGGATCGCGAACTTCGTGCTGTGGCCCTTCGGCCGTGAGGCCGTGGAGAAGCCGAGCGCGGGCGTGGGGTCCATGCTCGGCAACATCATCTGGATCATCGTGGCGGGCTGGTGGCTGGCGCTGGGTCACCTGATGACGAGCATCGCGCTGGCCGTCACCATCATCGGAATCCCGTTCGCCTGGGCCAATCTCAAGCTGATCCCGGTGTCACTGTTCCCGCTGGGCCGCGAAATCGTCGACAGCGACCGACGATTCGCCTACTGAGCTACTCGGACTCGTCGACGATCTGCTTCATGATGCCGACGGCCTCGGTGAGGACCTTCACCTGGTCGGGGCTCAGGCTGGCGAGCTGATCGGTCATCCACGCCTCGCGGGCCTGGTTCTCGTCCTGGATCAGCGCCCGCCCGGCCTCCGACAGCGACACGATGATCTGCCGCCCGTCGGTGGGGTGCGGATTGCGTTCCACCAGATCCAATTCCGACAGCGACGCGATGACCCGGGTCATCGACGGCGGCTGCACCCGCTCCTTGGCGGCCAGGGTGCCCGGCGTCATGGCGCCCTCCCGATTCAGCGTCGCGAGCGCGGACAGCTGGGTCAGCGAAATCTGGGCATCGGCCCGCCGGCCCCGCAGATGCCGAGTCAAGCGCACCACCGCCAGCGAAAGTTCACCGGCGAGCGCTCGAATGTCGGAAGGCGTTGTCACAGAGGCAAACGATACGGGACCGCTCGCGTACGAGTCGGCTGTTCGCGTGCGGCCCACTACTCTGAGGGGGTGACCACGCCGACTGTGCCGGAGATTCCCCCGCGCTTCACCGACCCGCGTCCCGTGCTGGCCGTGGGCACCCTCGGTTTCCTGATCGCGACGATCGCGGTGTGGGCGAACGACGCCTGGGCGACCGCGCGCCCGGTATGTCTGATGGGTCTCGGCGTGGGGCTGCTCGGCTACACGATCTTCGCGATTCAGCGCCGGGGTGCGCGGCGCGGTGACAAAGGCGCACAACTCGGCCTGGACTGAGTCTTTACGGCTTGGGGTGACGTCTTTACAAACTCCACCCCGACGTAACGAATGTCTGGAATGCCGGGCAAACCGGCGGTCCAGACCGGGTGCGCAAAACGAACTTGCGGAGCGTGCGAATTGACTGCACGCGTCGCGGACGCTTAACTCCCTGGAGTGTCCTCCCGATTGAGCGTCGAAGAACGACGGGCCCACCTTATCGAGGCGGCCATCGGCCTTGCCGAAAAGAAGGGCGTGGCAGGAGTTACCACGCGCGATGTTGCCCAGGCAGCCGGTGTTTCCCTCGGTGTGGTGCATTACTGTTTCGAAAACAAAGATCAGCTGATGACCGAGCTGGTCAAGGCGCTCTCGATGGAATTGCGTGATTCCGTCGACGCCAACGAAGCGGTATGGCAGGACGTCGGAACCGGAAAAGAAGCGCTTCAACAATTGGTGCGCGCCGGCCTCGAACTGATGTGGCTCAACATCGAAGCCACGCCCGAACGCCAGCTGCTCACCTACGAAACCACCACCTACGCATTGCGCGAAGGCGAAGCCACACCCGCGAAACTCGCCATCGCCCGCGAGCAATACACCTTCAACGACTCCACCGTCGCCGATGTCTGCGAGCACGCGCGCGAGGCCACCGGCACCCAGTGGACCGTTCCGGTCGGCACCCTGTCACGATTCATCCTCAACACCATCGACGGCATCGTGCTGCGGTGGCTGGTGGACAACGACAGCGCCGCCGTCCGAGTAGTCGATGGAGACGCCGCCCAGTTCGCGCGTCAGGATGTCCTGGATCTCCAGGCGCACCCGGGTGGTGTAGCGGTCCCGCGGCAGGTACACCATGCAGGCCACGAAGCGGCCGTAGCCGTCCATGCGCATGAACAGCCGAACCTGGCGGCGCATACCGACATTCAGAACGGCGCTGGCGGTGCGGCGCAGGGTGTCGCCGTCGGAGGAGAACAGTTCGGTGCGGGGGAAGGACTGGATGACCTCGAGCATCTCCTGGCCGGAGAAGGACTCCAGATCGAAGCCGCTGGCCTCGATGAGCGAGCGCACCCGGCGCTCGATGACCGGGATGTCGAGCACGTTCTCGTGCAGGGCGGTGACGGTGAAGACGCCGATGAACAGGTGCTCACCGGTGACCGCGCCGGATTCGTCCATCTCGGCGACGCCGACGAAGTACGGGTAGACCGCGCGGTGCACGGTGGCCGGGACCAGGCCCTGGGTGAGCATGATGAGCGGCTGGTCGCCGCTGTTGTCGGGCACGCGGAAGTCGGTGCCGACATTGGGGCGCAGCACGCCGAGGCTGGTCTCCGGCACGATGATCGACTTGGCCTGACCGTCGACGGTGCTGCGTTCGTAGCGGGCGTAGCCGAGCACGGTGAAGTGACCGTCGGCCAGCCAGCGCAGCAGGTTGGCGCAGTCGGTGAGATCCGTTGCGGGAAAGTCGGATCTACCCTTGGCGGCGGCGGAGTCGAGTTCGTCGGCGACGCGTTCCTGGGCCTCGCGCATGGCCTCGGTGTCCTCGATGACGCGGCGCACGTCGGTGAGCACGTCGGGCAGCGCGGTCTCGATCTTCGCGAGCTGGGCGGGACTGGTGGCGGGATGCAGCTGGACGTGCATCCAGGACTCGCGCAGACCGGTGGAGCCGTTGCCGTCGACCTCGTGTGGCACCGCAGTTTCCAGGCGACCCGCGGCGTCACGGGTCACCTCGAAGATGGGGTGCACCACCTCACTGACGCTGACGCCGATGCGGCTCAGCGACGAGGTGACCGACTCGACCAGCAGGGGCATGTCATCGGTGACCATCTGGACCGCGACACCCAGGCCGGCCTCGTCATCCGCCTGGTACACACGGACATTCGCGGTGCCGGGGGTGCGCTCGATGGCCAGATCGACATGGCAGCGGAAGATATGGGTGGAGGTCGTCGGGATGGCGCAGTCCGCGTCCCCGGCGTCCACATGTCGGAAGTACGCCTCCTCCAGGGATACCAGGTTGCCACGCAGCGACGCGGGCAAACTCGCAGCCCAGGCTGCGCTGGACAATTCGGACGAGACCGTCATTTCGCCAACTCCTCGGATTCGGTTCCGTAACAAAGTGACGCCGATGCGAGAGTAGCTGGGCGCAAGATGTGCCGGGCTGAATTCCTCTCAATGCCGCGCCGCGTCTCACAATACGGACGAACCAGACGGTTCGCGGCCCCAAACCCTCGCCCGAAACCTCCAGGTCGCCCCCGACAAACCTTGCACCCAAGCACAATTCACGCAAATGTGCGAATGCGAAACCACCTAGTTCGCTGCCGAATAGCCGTTCACCAGCGGTGCCCTATCCCGCCACCCAGCGAACCCACAACCCTCCAGCAAACAACCGCTAGACCAACAAGCAGGTGACAGATGCATCAACCGCACACCCACCGTGATGAACCAAACGCCCGATCCATCGATCGGACCCCGATCCCTCCGGCGTCACACCATGCCGCCCCGACCGGCAACGGCACCACCGGACAAGCTACTCCCCCTTGCCCCACACCATCTTTCGTACGGCGTCATATGCCGCACGGACACCCACTCACGGGAATTCTGCGCCCACAGAGCCGATGTTCCGTTGAATCAAACGGCATTCTGCGGCTCCAGCGACCTTCACCCGTTAGATTCCGGAGGCAGAGAACGCGCAGCGAGCATCCCGACCGCAGTACGGGCCGACCATCGCAACGCGAACGGTGAAGGTCGCCCCTCCCGGTCCGCCGCGGTCCACCTCCCTCGGGAGGGAAGCGGGACGCGGCGGAATCGGTTGGGGTGGTGACTATCCGCGGGTGAGCTTGCGGTGGGTGACGCGGTGGGGGCGAGCGGCTTCGGGGCCGAGGCGCTCGATCTTGTTGGCCTCGTAGGCCTCGAAGTTGCCCTCGAACCAGAACCAGGAGGCCGGGTTGTCGTCGGTGCCCTCCCACGCCAGGATGTGGGTGCAGGTGCGGTCCAGGAACCAGCGGTCGTGGGAGATGACCACCGAGCAGCCCGCGAAGTTCTCCAGC
>NZ_JBSGBY010000419.1:0-7532 GCF_053601505.1 Nocardia sp. NPDC004722 | reverse complement strand
GGCCGATCTCCGAACGCAGCGCCTCCAATTCGAGGTGCCGCACATCGGTGCCGCCCACGTACACCGCGCCGTCGGTGACATCGATGAGCCGCGGGTCGGGGTGAGCGAGTCTCGGCGGCTGCCCGGTTCCGGCGCGGGACCGTCACCGGATCGGATGTTCCTGGGCTCGGAGGGCATTCTCGGCGTGATCACCGAAGCCTGGCTGCGGGTGCAGGATCGGCCGCGCTGGCGCACCGGCGCGTCGGTGCTGTTCGGCGACTACACCGCCGCGGTCGCCGCCACCCGCGAGATCGCCCAGGCGGGGATCTTCCCGGCCAACTGCCGGTTGCTGGATCCGGTGGAGGCGTTCCTCAACGCCGGTACCGCGAGTGCCGGGGGCGTGCTGGTGCTGGGCTTCGAATCCGCGGATCATCCGGTGGACGAACCGATGTCGTGGGCGCTGCGGATCTGCCGCGCGCACGGCGGCACCGTGCCCGAGGGCGTGCGGTCCACCGATGCCGAGCAGGAGGAGGTGACGCGCTCGGGTGCGGCCGACACCTGGCGGTCGTCGTTCCTGCGCATGCCGTATCAGCGCGACGCGCTGGCCGCGCAGTCGATGATCGTGGAGACCTTCGAAACCGCCTGCACCTGGGACCGTTTCGAGGAGTTGCGGGCCGCGGTGCAGACGGCGGCGACGGGTGCGTTCGAGTCGCTGGGGGTGACCGGTGTGGTGTCGTGCCGGTTCACCCACGTCTATCCGGACGGGCCCGCACCGTATTTCGGGATCTACGCGGCCGGGACCTGGGGCCGCACCGTCGAGCAGTGGGACGAGATCAAAGCCGCGGTGTCGCAGGCGCTTTCGGGCGCGGGCGGCACGATCACCCATCATCACGCGGTCGGTCGCGACCACCGGCCCTGGTATGACCGGCAGCGGCCGGAGCCGTTCGCGGTCGCGCTGCGAGCGGCGAAGGCGGCGCTGGATCCGGCGGGCATCCTGAATCCCGGCGTCCTGATCGACCCTGCCGCAAGGGTTTCCGCCGGAGCAGGCCGGTGAGCCGCGCCGGTACCAAGGGCGTCCCGCGCGAGCAGCGCGAACAGCAGATCCTCGATATCGCCACGGTCGAATTCGGCGACCGCGGCTATGCCAACGCCTCGATCGCCGATATCGCTGCCGCCGCGGGAGTGTCGAAACCCCTCATCTACACCTACTTCGGCTCGCGTGACGGCCTGCATGCCGCCTGCGTCCACCGCGCGGGCGAGCGACTGGTCACCGCCGTCGCCGAGGCCCAGTCCGTGCACGGTGCGCCCGGCAAGGCCCTCGCAACCCTGACCGGCATCTTCACCGCCCTCGACGGGCACACGCAGAACTGGCGCATCATCTACGACGCCACCCTGCCGCGTCCGGGTGCGCCGTTCGACACGGCACGCCACTACCAGAACGCGCTCAACGCCATGGGATCCGAGGGTGTCACCGAGGTTCTGGCCGAGGCGGGCCTCGGCGACCCGACGGATCACGGCTTGGTGCTGTCGCTGTGGTTCAGCATCGTCACCACCACCATCGCCTGGTGGACCGAGCACCCCGATCACACCCCCGACGACATGATCGAGCGCTGCTCCCGGATCTTCGCCGCCCTCGGCCGATCCCGGTAGCCGGGTTATGCGGTCGACGCGGCGCTCAGATGGGCCTCGATCGATTTCACGGCGAGGCCGACGCCGTCCTCCGCCGCGATGCGAGCGGCCAGCCGAATCGCATTGTCGCGGAACGAGTCCTGTGTGATGGCGCGGCGGATCGCGTCGGTGAGCAGGTCCTCCGACATCTTCCCGTACGGGATGGTCGCCGGGCTGACCCCGAGGTCGACCAGCCGCCGCGCCCAGAACGGTTGATCGGCGTAGACCGGCACGCCGATCGCGGGCACGCCCGCGCGCAACCCTGCGGCGGTGGTGCCCGCGCCGCAGTGGTGCACCAGCGCCGCCATGCGCGGGAACAGCCAGTCGTGCGGGACGTCCCCGACGGTGAGGACGTCGTCGCCGGGGACGTCGAGCCGCATCCAGCCCGGCTGGACGACGGCGCGAACTCCCGCCCGCCGCAACGCCTTTCCGATCATCGCCGACATGCGCGCGCTGCCCGCGGCACTGTCGACCATGCTGCCGAAGCCGAGGAAGACCGGCGGCGGTCCCGCCTCGAGGAAGTCGACCAGCTCGGCGGGCGGCTCCCACTGCTCGGGGCGCGGCGGCCACCAGTATCCGGTCACCTCCAAACCTGGCCGCCAATCGGCCGGGCGCGCGACGACGCTGGGGGAGAAGCCGTTCAGGATGGGCCACTGCGCCGCCGTGCGCTTGCGCCGTGCGGCGCGGGCGGACAAGGGCGGCAGGCCGAGTTCGCGACGGAACGCGGCAATGGTCCCGCCGTAGAAACTGTCGTTGAACCAGGCCCCGAAGTCGGCGGCCAAGCGGTTGCCGCGACCGCCGAAGTCGTAGGGGCCCAGCGCCGCCGGGGCGTGGGCGGCGGTCGCCGAGAGCGGCTGGAACCGCAATCCGATCGACGGGATGCCCTTGGCCTCGGCCAGCGCGAGTCCCGCGTACTCGGTGGGCGGGGGCAGCAGCAGAACGTCGGCGGGCTCGTCGCGCAGCGCCTCGATCATGCCCATGCCCATGCCGCGAACTCCGCTGGGGGAGGAGAACTTCCAGCCTGCCGCGAGCCGGTTGATATCGGTGTCGGTATCGATCTCGAAGTCGAGGGCCATCGGCCGGAAGTCGAGCCCGCACCGGGTGATCTGCTCGGCGAACATCCAGTGCGAGGCCACCAGCACCTCGTGCCCGGCCTCGCGCAAACCCACGCCCAGCCCGGTCAGCGGCGCGATATCGCCGCGCGAGCCGATGCCGACGAGCACGATCCTGCTCATGCCGCACCCACCGTCTCCAGGATCGACCGCCACCGGTCGACGACCGCGCCGAGTGTGTCCGCGCCGAGACCGCCCTGGGGTGAGTGCACCGAATAGTGCACCTGCTCAACGCCCTCGGGTTTGCTGGTGCCCAGGAACATGCTCAGGTCGAACATGGTCAGCCGGGCCTGTTCGCGCGATTGCGCGTCCGGGATCCACACGCCCACGTCGCCGAGGAAGTTGAAGTAGAACTTGGGGAAGTTGAAGCTCAGGAAGCGCGGCCAGCTGTCGGGGTGATGCCAGCACAGCAGCGTGAAGTCCTCGGGATTGGGCGGATAGGAGGCGATGGCGTCGCGCACGCGCTCGTCGAGGGTGCCGGGCACCGGTCGCAGCGCCCACGGATAGTCGTCGGAGATCCACGCCACCGTGCGCGAGAGATCCGTGCCCGGCCGCAGACGGCTGTAGCGGCCGTGCTTCTGCACCGAGATGGGCCGGGCCTCCCCGGTCACGTCCTCGATGGCCAAACCCAGTGCTACCAATAGGATCCGGGTGTAGGTGGCCCCGAGCGTCTCCGGCAGCTCGGTCAGCAGTCGCCGCGCGAGCGCTCCGTCGATGACACCGTCGATATGCGCGGATTCCGGTGTGGCCGCGCGGGGCAGCTGATTCGGCACGCTGTCACTGGCCGCGAGCCAGTACTCCAGTTCCCCGACCCGCCCGGGTGCGTAACCTTCCAGGAATTCGGCCCACTCCGAGCCGGTGGTGGACTCGGGGAGCAGCGAGATCTCCTCTCCCGCTTCCCATTGCCGCACGTAGGTGGCGATATCGTCCCACAGCACCCACATGGCGACGCCGTCGATGGCGACGTGATGGGCGGTCAGCAACAGGATGTTCACGTCGGTGGAGCGGGTGAGCAGCGCGGCGGTCAGGATCTTGCCGCCCGCCGGATCCAGTCGCAGGTTCGCCTTCGCCGACTCGTCCTCGATGACGGCCATCAGAGCGTCGGGCTGCAGGCCCTCGATGTCGACCACCCGCAGGTCGATCCGGGCCGGATCGAGAACGCCGCCGGAGGCCGGTTCGATCACGCAGCCCGCCTCCTCGCCGTAGCCGTAGCGGCTGCGTAGCGCCTCATGCGTGTCGATGAGCGAATTCAGCAGGAGTGCCGCGTCTTCCGGGCCCATGCGCACCGGGACCGGGCACGGGATGGTGATGCCGAAGATGGCGGGATTCTCGTCCCAGGTGAGGAATTTGCGGGCGGCGGCGGTGAGCCGTCCGGGGCGTGGTTCGGTCATGGTCGTCCTCGGGGTCGGGGAGTGTCGGGTGGGGTTCATCCGGCCACCGGGGTCGCCTGGACCCCGGCCTGGGTCAGCACCTCGCCGAGCAGGCGCAGACTCGCCCAGCCCTCGTCGAGGGGTAGCCCGCCGATCAGTGGATTCATCAGGATTTCGGTTCGCCCGCAGGCGATCTGGTCGCGCAGTTCCTCGGGCGTGAGGATCTCGAGGTAGCCGTGCGCGCGCACCGCATCCACCGAACCGGCACCGATATCGGCCGATCCGGCGTTCGCCTCGTGCGGGCGGGGCACCCCGTCGCGCCGCCACGACGCGTATTCGCGGATCTCGGTGCGAATGTGCGGCGCGAAACGCTGCCAGGCCGCATCCGGATCATGGTGCAGCAGAGTGAGTTTGCTGCCCGGCTCCGGCTTGTGCACGAATCCGGCGGTGCCGTGGCGCTGTAGCTCCGCGTAGTACAGCGCCTCCACCTCCGGCATGGCCATCGGCAGCGACAGCGGCAGCCCGAACCTGGCGGCCCGCCGTGCCGCCGCCGCACTCATCCCGGCGATCAGCAACTGCGGATGCGGCGCGGTGAACGGCCGTGGCGTCACCCGCAACCGATGCCCGCCCCGCCCGACCGGCTCACCGCGCCACGCGGCGAACATGATCTCCAGCGCCTCATCCATCAGCCGCCCCCGCCGCCGGAAATCCCGCCCGAGCGCCGCGTATTCCTCAGGCCGATAACCGATTCCGGCCACCACGCTGAGCCGCCCGCCACACAGATTGTCCAGCACCGCCAGATCCTCGGCCAACCGCACCGGCTCGTACAGCGGCACCAGCAACGCCCCGATACTGACCCGCATCCGCGTCGTGCACGCCCCCACCGCCGCCGCCATCAGCAGTGGCGCGGGCAGCCATCCGGTCCCCGACCCGTGATGCTCCTCGCAGTTCACCACCGCGAACCCGCACCCGTCGGCATAAGCGGCCATATCCAGCGCCGCCCGATACCGCTCCCCGTGCCGTCCCGCGAAATCGTCGACATTGGTCATATTGAGCCGGAGCGCCGCCACCACGTTCATCCCGCCAATATCGAATGTCGCAGCGCCACAGGGCAATAACCCGCGATACCCCAGCGTTGGGCTGACCGGCGCGCCATCACCACCGGGAGGAGCCGGTAGGCGCGCGGTACCACCAGCAGGGGTACCGCGCGGTTGGTTGGTAATTTGGGACAGCTGTTCGGCCTGGGGCAGGGCGAATTCGAAAAGAGGATGTGGTGGGTGCGGAGAGCGGTGACGCGGTGACCGGGCGCGGACCCCGGCTGCTGGGATCGACCGGCGGTCTCGGATTCGGGCTGGTCAGCGGTGGGGTGCTGCTCGCCCTGTACAGCCTCACCTGCGCGTCCGAGGTGCCGGAGAACTGGGAGAGCTATCAGGGCACCTCGGCTCTGGATCAGGCCCAGGGACTGGCGAGGCACTACGCGTGGTCGGCGCTCGTGCTCGGCCTTCTGGTGCTCGCGGCCATGGCGATCGGCGCGGTCGAGGTGATCCGGTCGAGCCGTTGGATTTTGCCGAAGACCGACTGGGTGCGGACCGCTGTCGTGCTCGCCGTCGGGGCCGGGATCGCGGTGCTGCCCGTCATGGCGGTATCCGGTCACCTGGTGCGGCGATACCGGGAGGTTCGAGGCGACGTGCCGTCCTTCGCCAGTCTCCCGACGGCGCTGACCGCCGGCGGACTGGTGGTCGCAGGTTCGCTCCTGCTGGCGCTTCCATTGTGGCGGTCGATGATTCCGCTGTGGCGGCCGGGCGTCGTCGCGGCCTTGTCCCTACGGCGCGGAGTGGCGATCGCGGCCGCCGCCGGACTCGTCGTGTCGGGAACGCTTGCCGCGGTGGCGGTTCGGGTGGCGGACGACCCGGTTCGGTTCGACCACACCCTCGCTGCCGCGACCGCGGCGCCGTCGGTGCCGAATCGCCTAGGGCCGGAACGCTATCGCATACCGCTGGCGGAGGTGTCCACCGCGGACGGTCCGCGAACACCGGACGTCGTGGTGGCGGGCGCGGGGTTCGTGGTCTCCTCGGCCGCCGGTGTGACCGCCTACGATGGGGCGACCGGTGCACCGCGATGGCACTATCTGAGCACCTATCCGACCATCGAGCGGTCCATGCCGCTGCGGCAGCACGACACGTCGACCCGCGTCGGATACAGTTCCGGCACCTTGCAGTCCGTCGACGGCGGCAAGGTCGTGGTCGCGAACTGGGGGCGGGTGGGCTGGAACGCCTTCGACGCCATGACCGGTGAAATCCTCTGGCATCACTCGGATTACACCAGGGACATCCCGAACCTGGACCGCTGGACCGCCGAGTGGACCCGAACCCGTTCGATGCCGGGCTTTCTGATCCGGCACGACACCGAACGATTGGTCCGCTACGACGGGCGAACCGGGGCGCGCCTGTGGTCGGCGAATCTGGCGATGCGACTGGATCCGCCCACATGCCCTGATCAGAGGGTCTCCGCGGCCATGACCGAGGGTGCGATCTACGTGCTCGTACCCTGCGCGCCCGGCGATTCGACCCGGGCGACCGTCACCGAGATCGACCCGGCCAACGGCACCGTCGTCGCCACGCGGGAGTTCGAGAACGCGGAGACCGCGACCCTGACCCAGGTCGAGAACGCGGTCGTCGTCAACTGGTATCAACGCTCGCCCTCGGCACTCGCGCACCTCACGCTGACCGGTCCACGGCAGCTCGCGACGACCGTCGTCGACAACAGCGACGTCACATCGATCATCGCGGCCGATTCCAATGGCGCGCAACAGCTTCGGCGCGTGTATCGCGACAGCGGCGACAAGGATCCGTTCGCGGTGGTCGCCTCCGACACCGGCGCGGTCCTGTACCGCCTACCCGGCTTCTTCGACCCGCAGCTCGTGGAGATGCAGAACATCCTCTTCCTGCGGGACGAAATCGTGCAGTTGCCCGACAATCTTGGATCGCGCACTCTCACCTACGACCTGCCGGTGCGATCGTGGAGCCGCGAGGACGGACATCCGGTGACCTCGCGACCCGCGGGGAAAGTGAACTACCAGGTCCTTCCGCATGCTCTCGCGGCACCCGGTGCGGTCCTGGTGTTCTGGACGTTCCTGTCCGACGGTGCGCTCGTCGGGTACGGCGACTGACCGCGCTCAGGAGGCGGCGAGCCGGTCGGCCAGGATGGTCGGAGTGTCTACTGCTGCGAAACGCTGTCCCCTTGACCCGGGCGATCATTCGCAGCCGCTTGGCACGCATAAGGAAGCGAGGGGCGCAAACATCCTGAAATGCCGATGAGCCCGAGCACGTTGTTGCGCTTGGACGCGACCGGCTCGAGCCTGGCGCTATCGGGAGCGCCAGGAACCATCCGGGTATTGAACCCA
>NZ_JBSGBY010000418.1:0-7565 GCF_053601505.1 Nocardia sp. NPDC004722 | reverse complement strand
GAATTCGATTCGGCCGCAGCCGTACTCACCGCCGCCATCGCCAGCGTCAGCATCGACTGTGACGACGAGTTGCCGGAGCGGGCCGATCGGGTGCTCGCCCCGGTCGTGCGGGAGGCGGTCACCAATGTGCTGCGGCACAGCAGCGCGACCCGCGTCGAGATCCGGTGCCGGAGCCGAAATCGTCAGGTGCGGCTCGATATTCACAACGACGGTGTGAGCGCGGCCGAGCCGGGTGGCGGCGGGCAGGGCCTGCGCAATATGCGGGCCCGCGTGCTCGACGCCGGTGGCTCCTTCACGACCTCGATCGGTGACGGCGAATTCCGGCTGGAGGCCGCGCTTCCCTTCTGACCCGTGCATTCTGCACGGTCCGGGCCCTGCCGGACGCATGCGCGATCGGTGCCGCACGCACTACAACGCGCCCCGCGCCGATGTGAGTCTTGTTCTCGTTCGCCCGACAAGAACGAAGGAACGAGGACATATGGCCGTGGTCCGGCTGCACAGATTTCGAGTGGCCCGCGCCGATCTCGACACCCTGCTGACCCAGCGCAGCACCCTCATCGACGGCCTCCGCCTGGCCAATCCGGGCCTGACCGGCACCCGTCTCACCCGCCTCGAGGACGGCACCTACCTCGATGCCTGGCGCTGGGATCGCGCCGAGCACATGCTCGCCGCCCTCACCGCCGCACAGGGCGTCCCGCTCGTCGGGGCCACCGAGGCGCTGATGCTGGACGCCTCCGCCCTGACCGGCGAAATCATCGACGAACGTCCCTGACACCCAACCACTTTCGAAGGATGACCCTCATGAACATCGCCTATCACGTCGTCGGAATCGTCGCGGCCCTGTGGATCGGATTCTCCGGCTTCTCCCTGTTCACCGAGAAGCAGTTCGTGGTCGAGCCGCTCGAGCAGTACGGCGTCCCCAAGTCCTGGTGGAACTGGCTGGCGACGGCCAAGACCGCGGGCGCGCTGGGCCTGATCGCCGGGTTCTTCGTCCCCGTCGTCGGCGTCGCGGCCGCGATCTGCCTGGTGCTGTACTTCCTCGGCGCGTCCGCCACGTCCATCCGGGCGGGGCATGCCGGGTCGGCCATTTTCCCAGTGCTCTACCTGGTTCCGGCGGCCGCGACGGTGGCCCTGCAACTCGCCAGGTGAATCCTGCGGGTCGGGTGGCCCGAAACGGGTTCGTCCGCGTCCGGTTTCGAGTATTTTCGCAACACGTTCCAGTTCCGTCGGCGACTCGCGGCGGAGCCGGCGTGGGCGGAAGGGACTGGTCATGGCATCGACGGATTACATCATCATCGGGTCCGGGAGCGCCGGGGCCATCATCGCCCGGCGACTGGCCGATTCCGGCGCGACCGTGACACTGTTCGAGGCGGGCCGGACCGACAAGGGTCGACTGGTCCGCAAGCCCGGCATGATCGGGCCGATGCACAGTGTGCCCCAGTTGAAGCAGCGCATCGACTGGGGCCACTACACCGTCGAGCAGAAGCACGCCCTGGGCCGCGCCATCCCGCAGACGCACGGCAAGGTGGTCGGCGGTTCGAGTTCGGTCAACGGCATGGTGTTCGTGCGCGGCAACCGCCGCAACTTCGACGACTGGGCCGCCGAGGGCAATGACGGCTGGGCGTATCGGGATGTGTTGCCCAGCTTCAAGAAGTTCGAGTCCTTCGAGGACGGCGCGAGTGACTTCCGCGGCGACACCGGCCCGATCAAGGTGATCCGCGCCCGCGATCTCACGCCCGCCTCCGAGGCGTTCATGCGGGCGTTCACCGACACCGTCGACCTGCCGCTCAATCCCGACTACAACGGCGCCGAGCAGGACGGTATCTCGATCCTGCAGCAGAGCAACAGCAATGGTCTCCGCTACAGCACCTCGGTCGGCTATCTCGACGACCGGCCGAAAAACCTGACGGTGCTGCCGAATACGCAGGTCACGCGAATCGTGATCGAGAACGGCCGGGCGACCGGGGTCGAGTACCGGACCGTTGAAGGCGGTCTCGAGGTGCTGCACGCGGACCGCGAAATCGTGGTCAGCGCAGGCGCATTCGGCTCGCCGCAACTGCTCATGCTCTCCGGCATCGGACCGGCCGATCACCTGCGGGCCTTCGGCATCGACGTGGCCGCCGACCTCCCGGTGGGCGACAACCTGCACGACCACCTGTTCGTCCCGATGTCCTTCGCCATGCCGACCGCGGTGCGCCGTTCCGCGCCGGGCTATTTCGCCCGCGCTTTCGTGCGAGAGTCGCTGCGCAACAACAGCACCTGGCTGGCCCGCAGTGTCTTCGAGGCGGTCGCGTTCCTGCGCACTCCTTACGGCGGTGAAGCCCCCGACCTGCAGCTGCACGTCCTGCCGTGGGGTTACCCCGGCCCGAACCAGGACGCCCCCATCCGCCACGTCCCGGACCCGCGCCGCTCACTGACGGTCCTGGTGACGATGATCTATCCGCGCAGCCGCGGTACCGTGCGCCTCACCTCCGCCGACCCCACCGCCGCCCCCGCCATCGACCCCAACTATCTCGCCGAACAGAACGACCTCGACACCCTGGTACACGGCATGGAGTTGACCCGGGAAGTCATGGCCGCCAAGTCGATCGGCCCGGCCGTCGACACCGAGATCGCTCCCGGTCCGCAGTACTCCACCCGTGCCGACCTCGCCGCCGAGGTCCCCAATCGCGCCACCACCGTCTACCACCCCGTCGGCACCTGCCGCATGGGCGTCGATGCCCGCGCGGTCGTCGACCCCACCCTGCGAGTCCGGGGCATCGAGGCCCTCCGGGTGGCCGACGCTTCCATCATGCCCAGCATCGTCGGCGGCAATACCAACGCCGCCACCATGATGATCGGCGAGCACGCCGCCTCCCTCATCCTGGGCTGACCGCCGTTCGAATCGGATCCATGAGGAGTACAAGACACGTGAAGAGTTCGGCCCGGTTGCGGTGGTTCGCGGCGTCGACGGTCTGCGGCACCGCCGCGATGCTCGCGGCGATGGCGCCGGTCGCTACGGCCGCCACCGGCGGTAAAACCCTTGTGGTACTGGGTGATTCCTACTCGGCCAACGCGGGAATCCTGGACCTGATCGACAAGGGCGGCGATACCGTCTGCAAGCACGTGCCCACCTCCTGGCCGACACAGCTGACGCAGCGACTCGGCCTGGCGGCCGACGATGTCGAGGACAACTCGTGTCAGGGCGCCACCCTCGACACCTCCGGCTGGACCCTGGCCCACCAGGTGAAACGGGCCATGTCCGATGGTGCGCTCGGTCCCGATACCCGGACCGTGACGATCCAGCTCGGCATGAACGATGCCTGGGGTACCGACAATCCGGTCGCCCTTTCGCATGCCGTGCCGTGCCTGACCGACCTGATCGACGGTTGCGGACCGGAGGCCGCGGCGCAGGGCCGCACCCCCGACCCGGAGACCATTACTGCGGCGGCCTATGCCGACCGCGTCCGGCAGGCGATCGTCTACCTGCGCTACTACGCCCCGAACGCGCGGATCGTCTTCGTCGGCTACCCGGAAATCCACTCTCCCGGTGGCGATTCCGCCTGCACGAGCGTCCTCGGCCTGGAGGTGATCCAGCCCCGCGCCGGTGCGATCACCGCATTCCTGGACCGGCTCGACACCGCGCAGCGCGGGGCCGCCGCCCAGCTCGACGCTGATTTCCTGGATGCCCGGGCGGTCAGCGCCGGACATGGCGCCTGCACTCCGGACCCGTGGGTCGACGGCGTCTTCGACCCGGCCACCGAAGTTCTCGGTTTCCCCTGGCACCCCAACGCCCGCGGCGATTCGATGCTCGCCGCCGCTGTGCAGGACTGGATCGCGCGGCGGTGATCCTCGGAGGATCCGGCGTCAGGACAGTTTCGCTTCGGGGGCGAAGGCGGGCAGCTTCTCGAGACTGCTGCGCACGGCTTCGGCGCCGTAGTCGAACATCTGGTTCTCGTAGTCGGTGACGGCGTCGAGCAGGTCCCGGCGGCCCTGATCTGCTTCGATCAGGCTGCGGCGCAACAGATCCGCGTCGCGCAGGGCGGTGTTGGCGCCGTTGCCGCCGGTGGGGGAGGTGGCGTGGATGGCGTCGCCGAGCAGGGTGACCGGGCCGGGGGTCCAGCGCGCGCCGGGCTCGACCACGCGGATGGACAGCAGGGTGCTGTTGTCCGGGTCGGCCTGCTCGATCAGGGCGCGTAACTGCGGGTGCCAGCCTCGCATTCGGGAGAGCACGGCGTCCTGCGCGGTCAGATCCTCGAGCGAGCCGTTCGGCGGGAGGATCATGGCCCAGCGCACGTAGTCGCCGATGTCGGGCAGCGTGACTTCGGGGGCCAGTTGTTCGGCGGCCTGCTTGGGCGGGGTGCGGAAGCGCATCGCGCCGAGCAGCAGGCTGACGCCGTCGCCCGCGATCTTCGAGCCGAAAGCCTTGGACAGGCCGTCGAATTCGGCGGTCAGCGGGGTGCGGCCGATGACGAATCGGACGCCCGTGTCGGTCGGCAGGGTCTGCGGCGACAGCACGCCGCGGACCGCGGAGGTGACGCCGTCCGCGCCGGCGAGCAGGTCGGCGGTGGCCGAGTCGCGGTGGGCGAAGCGGGCTCGGACCCGGCCGTCGTCCAGCAGGTCGTAGCCGGTGAGGGCGGCATCGGTGTGGACGGTGAGATCGGTCAGCAGGAGGTGCCGCAGCACCTGGCGGTCGACCACGATGCCGGTGCGGCCCGCGCCGAGCCTGCCGATCTCGTTGAGCTGCGGGTCCAGGATCAGCTGTTCGGCGGTGGCGTCCATGACGATCTCGTCCAGTAGCGGATGCCAGCGGGTCGGCAGGCAGTCGCGGACCGCCTGGAAACCGATCGGGTTCAGGACGAGCCGGTAGCCCTGGAACCGGGCCACGATGCCCGGATCGCGCTCGAACACCGCGGCCTCGATCCCGGCACCGCGCAGACCCTGCGCGAGAGCCAGACCTCCGAGCCCTGCTCCGACGACGGAAACTCGCATGACGCACCTCCTGGACATCGACACGAACTAAGTTCGTTCTGACGAACTAAGTTCTACGTGACGAACATTGTTCGTGTCAAGCTATAGTGGCCGTCATGCCCGCCGATCCCCGTCAACGCCGCGCCGCCCGCCACGCCCAGCCCGCCGCCGAGGCCACCGCGCCGACGCCGCGCAAGCAGCCGATCACCGTCGAGCGGATCACCGACGCCGCCTTGGAGGTCGTCGCCACCGAGGGGTATGACGCGCTGACCATCCGCCGGGTCGCCGCCCTGCTCGGGACCGGTCCGTCCTCGCTGTACGCGCACATCGTGAACAAGGACGACATCGACGAGCTGCTGATCGGCAGGCTGTATGCCGAAGTCGTGCTCCCCG
Organism: Nocardia sp. NPDC004722; assembly: GCF_053601505.1. NCBI lineage: Bacteria > Bacillati > Actinomycetota > Actinomycetes > Mycobacteriales > Nocardiaceae > Nocardia > Nocardia sp. NPDC004722. Next base: position 2,222 of record NZ_JBSGBY010000418.1, on the reverse strand, counting down.
AACCGGATCCGGACGCCTGGCGGGAACAGCTGCTCGGGGTCTACACGCAGATCCGCGACCTGTACCTGAGGTATCCGGGTATTTCGCGCGCCGCGCTGGCCATGGTGTCGACCAATCTGGAAACGCTGCGCGTGGGGGAGGGGATCCTGGCGATCCTGCTCGCGGGCGGCGTCGAACCGAAATCGGCCGGATGGGCCCGCGATGCGATGTCCCTCTATGTCAGTGCGTACGCACTGGAACAGTCCCTGGTCCAGCGGCGACGTGGCAGCCAGGATCAGGATTGGGTGCTCAGCCACGAGGAACTGCTCGACCGCTTCACCGCACTGCCCGCCGATCGCTTCCCGCAGACCAAACGCCATGCCGCCGAACTGATCTCCGGCACCGGACCCGACCGCTTCGACTTCGCCCTCGGCCTGCTCATGGACAACCTGCCGACTGCCGCGCGCTGACCGGGGATTGACACCGCGATCTGATTCGCCGCGGCGGTCTCAGGGTGATTCGAATAGGCCGGGCGGCGCCTCGATCAGCCGCAATGGCAGCAGTTCGTCGGAGTGTCCGGAAGCGACGGAGCAGTATTGGAACGGCCCGTTCGGATCGAACAGCACAGCCATATGTGGATCCGCATGGTCGAGAAACCACACGCTCAACCCGGCATTGCCGTCGAGCCGGTAGTGCTCCCACGTCCGCCACATGGCATCGAGGCGTGCCACCGCCTCGGAGTGTGCCCACCACCGCGGGCACCACACGCGCCGCCCGTTCCCGGTTTCGCGCCGGTAGACAAGGCTGAGGTAGTTCTCCACGAACTCGACCACGGATCCGAACACCGCCGGCGGCTTTCTTGCGTCCACAAACTCTTGAAGATACTCGGCCACAAGAGATTCGGCGTCTCGTGGTGGCTTGCGGTATGCCCGGGAGGAATCGAACCTCCAGCCTTCTCCTTCGTAGGGAGACGCTCTGTCCAGTTGAGCTACGGGCACAGGGCTCCGCGCGGATGTCCTCATCGACATCGCCTCGGCAGTGAGGGGCGCGGAGCAGGATGGTTGGAAAAGCCGAAGAATGAGGAAGGCCGCTCCCGTGAATGCTGGGAAGCGGCCCTGAATGGTCTGCGATGATCGAGACCTCAGTGGCAGCTCCGTGCGTCGGCGCATACGCGAAGGAAGCGGCGTCGGCCGAGAGTGAACTGCTGCTTACACATTGTCGCGGGGCCGCCTTCCTGTCGTCGTGGCCATGTCTCACAGTCAAGGTAGCAGCGCGATTCCCAAGCGGTAAACCCATTTTCGAACGAGTGCTGATCTTGAAGTGGTGGCGGATTGCTGAGGGTGGCGGCTTGCGGGGGATGTGGGGGGTGTGCACGTAGGGTTGGGTGGCATGACGCTCGAGGAGGTTGTGGCTGAGCTTTATGGGCTTCCGCCCGGGGAGTTCATTGCTGCGCGCACCGAGCGGGTGCGGCAGGCGCGGGATGGCGGGGATAAGGAGTTGGCGGCTGCGATCGGGCGGCTTCGGCGTCCGACGGTGGCCGCGTGGGCGTTGAATCTGTTGTCTCGTGAGGCGAGTGATGAGGTTCGCGCGCTGTTGGAGGTGGGGGATGCTCTACGGGAGGCGCAGCGGCGGCTGTCGGCCGAGCAGCTGCGGGCTCTCACTACACAGCGGCAGAAAGTCGTGAACGCCGTTACCCGCAAGGCCGCCGAGTTGGCCGCGGGACGGGGGCAGAAGCTGACCGAAGCCGTGCTGCGTGATATCGGCACGAGCCTGCAAGCGGCGCTGGCGGATCAGTCGGTCGCCGAGGAGCTGCGCAACGGAACCCTCACCGCCGCGGCCACGTACGAGGGATTCGGTCCCGCCGCACTGACCGCCGTTCCCGGCAGCAGTCGCCGAAGTGTCGAAACACGCTCGACGACAACCGATCCCACCGCGGACCGCGCCGAGCTCGAGGAAATGCTCGCCGAAGTCGAATCCGCCCGCGCGGCGGTCACTTCCGCCCGATCCGACCACGACACCGCGGCCGCCGATCTCACCGACCTCGACGCTCGTATCGAAGCCCTGCGCACCGAACTGTCCGAAGCCGAACACCGCCACCGATTCGCGGCGGCTACCGAGCGTTCCGCGCGCGAGGCCCTACAACGCGCGGAGAAACACTTGGACGGCGTCGAACGCCGCGTCGAACGTGCCCGCGAGCAATCGAGTCCATGAACGCCCGTCTGCGAACGCAGATCCAGTCGGTC
>NZ_JBSGBY010000417.1:0-7652 GCF_053601505.1 Nocardia sp. NPDC004722 | reverse complement strand
GTCTGCATTCGCAATTCGGCATGCTGGCGTGGCCGGGGATCTCCTGGCGGTCCGTCGGCGACATACATTCGCACGAATCCTTGCGGGTAGATAGGCAACGCCTCGGCGCAGGGCGTGATGCTGTACCGGCGGGGGCCGATCACTGCCCGGGTCGCCGCGAACGCGCCGATGCTTGCGGCTATCAGCGAAAACGCCACAGCCAAGACGACCACGCGGGGGTCCGGCGTCACGATTCGCCGCAGGGCGCGGACGCGTCCCAGTGCGCGTAGCCAACCCCACGTTCTGGGAGGTAGCCGCTGCTCGGCGGTGGTCACAGGCGGCTGAGCGGCGGGACGATCGCTGCCCGGCAACCCCGGGCGCGGCTGGTTGCCACGAGACTCATGCTCGGGTTTTTCGGAGGTGGATGCCGTATCGGATGGCGACGAATCGTTCACTACCACTTTACGATTCGCTGTGGCCCGCAATGCGGCATCTTCTTGGCGCTGTTCGGCCAGGCGGATCCAGGCATAGTAGATGGGGTCGGTCAGATCGGTCCGGGGGTAGCGACGGGCCAAGGAAGCGCTGAGGCATTCGGCGAGGCGACGTGCATCCCCGGCGTCGCGAGGCAGCGAACGCCCTTTGAACCAGTCGTAGACAGTACGACCACCGGACAGTTGTGTCTTGACGGCGCCGACCGAGATCCGTGCCGCCCGGGCGACGCCTGAGATCAGTTCACCGAATTCCTGGCGCGTGCGCACCGCAGCGGCGCGCGCCGCCCAATCCTCTGGGTCGAACGACTCGTTCGCGGGATCGGGTAGCGCGGAATGCGAATCGGGTGACGCATCGACCACGATCGGGAGTCTAACCCACACACCAGCGAAAGGCGGCTGGTCACAATGACTTCCGCAGAGCTCCCCAGGTCCGTCGGAGCAGCGCCGGGTTGATCATTGCTCGTCGGTGCAGTTCTGTATCTCCGGTACAGCCTGGTGTAGGCAGACTCGGACGGTGACGGGCCGACCGTCGATAATCGTGGGTATCGCGGGGGTGCGCCGGTCTTCGTGTCCTTCGTCTCCGGTGATTGCGACGTTGCACAGATGCCAGGGTTGATCGCCAGTACGCCAACGCAATTCGATCGAGCCGCGAACCCCTGGCTGTGAGTTGCCCTTGGCCCAGTAATAGGTCGTGCCCTCGCGATTGACATGCCACGCCGATCCGAACATCTGCCCGAAGTCCAGCACCGGATTCACTCGAACCGCATTGGGGCCGGCTAACAGGCGAGAATCAGACACCATCGCCGGCCCGCCGCAGTCGACGTCACCCGCGGCCCGATTCGTCGAAGAGGCATGTCTTTCCGCCCACCAGATCGCACCCGTGCCGGCAACAACCAGTGACAGTGCGCCCACCACGATTGCCACAGCGTGGAGCCTCCGCGGCCGTCGATTGCCGTTCGGCGGGATTTCACGGTCCGGTTTCTGCGGCTCGGTCTGTCGGACTGTCTCCTCGGCGAGCCTCCGCCCTTCGACGGTGCCGTTGCGATTGCGGGCGGCGCGGTCTGCGGCCTGTCGGCGCCGTTGCTCATCGGCCAGCTGCCAGGCTTGCATAATCGACTCGGCGATTGCGATGTCGGGGTGTTCACGGGCCAGCGCCCGCCCGAGGAGATCTGCCAGTTTGCGGGCATCGGCCCGGTCGCGTGGCAGTGCGGCACCGGTGAACCAGTCGTACACGGTTCGTCCGCCCGACAGCTGCGACTTCACCGCGCCGACCGAGATCCCTGCCAGCTCGAGGACGCGCGACAGCAGAGCGCCGAAGCTTTCCCGGTCCGTGACAGCGGCCGCCTGCGCATGGAGTTCGTGCGGTTCGAACCGGCGGGTGGAAGGCGTTGACGGCCGGTCGGAAAGCGGGTCGGGCACCTTCGGATTCTATCCGCACACCTCGAAAATTCGCAGGTCACAATGACTTCCGCAGACCTTTTCGACATCTGCACTTCATTCCGCACAGCCGCCGTTGGTCTGCTGATTGCGACAGTCGCACCATCAGGAGCCACCATGCAGCCGAAATCGATCACCCGACACGCCCTCTATGCCTTCGCCTTCGCCCTCGCCCTCGGGGCCGCCTCCAGCGTTTGGCTCGGTTCGCCCGGCCCCGCAGTCGCGGCGTCCTGCGATACCGCCATGGCCCCGGAGCTGACGGACTCCGGCGCGTACTCCTGGTGCGGTCGCCATGTGCACTGGACGCCTGACGGTTCGGGTCGCCTCACGGTCATGAACCTGTGGGCCGATTCGGATTCCGGTGGGGGCATGGTCCGCATCAAGTTCCACGATCGCCCCCAATACGACGACTCGTACCCGGTGGCGGCCGGCGGAAACATCTCCCGGAGTCTGCCCGCGGCGGTCCTCGAATTCACCTTGTGTGACCGCGCCAACGCCACCTGCGCGGCCTGGTCTCGCCCGTAGGCGACACGATCATGTCCGCATCCTCCTGGCTCCGCACCGCAGCGCTGACCGGCGCGCTGGCGGCCGTTGTGCTGGCACCGACGGCATCGGCGCACGCTCGGGTCTCCGCGAACAAGGTATGTGCTCCGGGCTGGATCCCGGCCGCCTGAGAATCGAGACGTTCGACATGGCGAAACCTCCAGCCCCCCAACATCGGAGGAGACTGACGCGATCGGCCGTGGTACTGGCGCTGGCCTTGACCGCGAACACCGCATGCGACAGCGACTCCGCACCGCGGGTGATTCCCGCGGCGACGCTGTCACCGACCGTGACAGCGCCCGTAGATCCTTACGCCGGACCGGCTCCGGACGCTGCAGTGACCACGACCGGACTGCTCGTAGTGGTCCCCTCCACGAATTTCGACCTGTCCACTGTTTCGCTGGAATCGGTCGACTCGGTTCTGAGGTGGGCGACCGCGGGCGTGGGCTGGATCGGGCAGCGCGCCAGTATCTCGATATCGCTGTCCGACAAAGGAAAAGGTCCGGTCGAGGTCACCGGCCTGCATTTGGTCGACGTGACATACTCCGACCCCGCCACCGGAACCGCACTCGAGTACAACCCGCTGACCGACAACGACGGCATGGCGCCGGTCGGCCTGCGCGCGGATTTCGACTCAACCACCGGACACCCGGACTCGGTGACGCTGGGCCGCTGGCAGACCGATCAGGACCCGAGCTCGGCCGGATACCTATCCTCCACGCCGATCGGCCCATACCCGGCGAATGAACCCGATGTCGTGCTGCGGTCCTGGTCGGACCGGATGGACATCGAGGTGACCGCACAGAAGCGCGCGGCGGTGTCCTTCCGGCTGCGAATCGACACGACCGTCGATGGGCAACCGCGGCAGCCGCTGCTGCTCGACACCTACGGCGGCACTGGGAGCGGCCAGCCGTTCCGGATTACTCCGGTGTGTTCGGGTGACGGCCATCCGGTGCGCTACGCACGCGGCCTCATCGCGTCGCCCTTGCAGGCCACGACCGCTATGGCAGATGGACATCTCGATGGGTCCCGCAGCCTCGTCGGCGATGGACCACGTGTGTGTGTTCTCACCGGGTCCTGACGCTCCAATCGAGAGGAAATCACTTGCACCGCAACACATGTCTGGCCATGACCATGCTTGCCGCGGCCATCGCTCTGGCCGGCTGCCACAGCGCCGAACCTTCGGCCGCACCCGAACCCGCAGCGACAAACGTGGACAAGCCCTGCCCGGCGGACCCCGCCGTCATCCGCAATGCGGCCGCCAGCCTCGCACCGATACAAGTCATGTCATCGGGACCGCCTTGGAAATGGTCGCTGCCGGTCGTCGGCGCGAAACCCGATGTCAACGACATTTGTTCGACATTATCGGCAGCGCTGATCACGGTCGAGGGCGCGTCACTCAGCTCACCCATGCAGGTCCTGTTGTTCCACCGCGGCCAATACATCGGCACGGCCCAACCGAACTCGAACATCTTCATCAACGCCGACCCGACCCGCAGCACCGACGACACCGTCGGCCTGCGCTACAAGATACCCGGAACATGCAACGCCTGTTCCGACGCCACTTACTACTGCGCGCAATTCCATTGGGACGGCAGCAAAGTACAGACCATCGGTCGACCGCCCGATATCACCGGGTACAAACACGAACTCGGCTCGAACCCGTGCTGACATCGAACCACCTCACACTGAGGAAGAAAGTAAAGGAAATGAAGAAGACCAATTTGTTCGCCATCGCGGCCATCGCCGTAGGGCTTTCACTGATCTCCACATCGTCGGCGCACGCCAACCCGACGATGTCCCGCACCGCCACCTCCACCGACCAGCACGCCCAAGGCCAGATCGACCCCAACCACCCCCGATGGGTCTGGGCATGGGCCGACACCGGCTGGGACGCGACCGTACACGTGCGCAACTCGCACGGGGACCAATGGGACGCACAGATATCCAGCGAAGGAGTCGAGGGCCGCCGAGCCTACCAACAGACCTACACCGCGCCATTCGATGTCGTGGCCGTGCAAGCATGCAGCTCCCGACCGAAGGACAACTACGAGAGTCATTGTTCGCAATGGCTGAACATCTACGGCGGCGCGAACTGATCCGCACGCACGATGATCCGCACATCCCTTGCCGCGGTGCCGAATCGCGGCCAACATTCCTGCCAGTGTGGCAGTCGGTGGCGCAGCTCGGCGGCGCAAGCGGATTCGGTGGTGCACCTGGGTGCTTGTCTCGCCGATCGCGGAGTGCTTCGTCATCCTCGTCGTGATCGGCGGCATGGTTCATCTCGCCGGGCCAAAGCCCCCACTGCTGATTGAGAAATGGAGTAAAGAAAAGTGGCTTATCGCCGTTACTGCTCGTACTGCCGCCAGAGCACCTGGTGGGACAGGGTCACCAATGGCGTGATCGAGGTATACCGTTGCCGCTCCTGCGGTAACGAGAATTACTAGGGGACATTGTGAAACATCGAATTCTGGTCGCTGGCGCATTCGCCGGCGCCCTCCTGGCCTTGGCCGCACCCAACGCCACCGCCTATCCACGTACCGCCGACGCTCCGAACGGGAACGCGCAGGGACAAGCGGACCGCAACGGCTGGGTATGGTTGTTTGCCCGCGCGGGGCATTCCGGGGAACTGTGGGTCGAAGGGGCCGACAGTCGCTGGTACAGGGTGCTCAATTTCGCAGCATCTGATCGGGATCAAGCGATGTCCGAGACGACGATTATGCCGGCGCGGCCGTTGATCAGTGTGCACGTTTGCTCGGATGGCCGGTGCTCGGGTGATCTGGTTATCCTCAGCACGCCCGGCACCAACGGTATGGGCTGATCGCAATCCCGCTGGGAGGCAAGCGAAAGCACTGCTTTCTGGAAGAGGTCTGGTGGGTTCGTGGCTGTCGGGTGAACGAATCCACCAGGCTGACCGGTATGGAATCCTCGCCCGGACGGCTCCGAAAGCCCAGTGCCACTTGATGAGTCGGCGCCGATCGCGCGCCCATAGCGGGGGCGGTTCATTCGAATGAACCGAGCGGGCTGTGTTTTGCTCGCCGACTGTCAGCAGCCGTGATCGATGGGTGGGGGAGTATCGAGCGTTGCCGGAGGTTGTCGATGAGCCGGTCGAAGAAGTCCGAATCGATTGGGGGAGTGTGGATTCCGTGGGCGGCTATTGCGGCGGCGGTGTGGTCGGCGCGGATGTCGGGCGGCCGGTGGTGGGCGTCGGTGGCGAGCATGTGGCGGCCGATCTCGCTCATGGCGGCCATGGGGAGGGCGGCGGGGTCGGTGCAGTGTTGGTCGACCAGGTCTCGGCAAGATCTCGACGGGCTCGAGGCTGCTGGATTCCTCACCGAAATCATCGACGTAGAGCCGTTGTCGGTCATTGACGTGGAGTACGGCCCACAGCGGGAAGGACGGACCGCACAGCCCATGTTCGGCTGCGGCCCATCCTGATTTGGGGCCGTCGGTCGGAGTTGAGGGCCTCGAATGCCACCAGCCAGCAGTGGCGCTCGTCCTTGGACGCAGAGCGGGAGCTCGTACTTCGACGGCCTGATCGACCGCGACGGCGTCGCCGAGATCAGGTTGAAGGCGGCGCGATCGGAATGGACAACGCCGAGGCGATGGAGGCGTTGAAACCCTCGAGGTTGGAGCAAAGTTGGAATCTGGAGGCTGCTTAATGAAGACGCAACGCTGTGACCTTGACGTTCAGTGTGTTCATGGCGTATCAGAGTGGGTAACGCGATCTTGTTTTCCGATGCGCCATCAACAGGTGGAAATTCCTCTCTTCCAACGGCTTTCGATCTGTGACCACAGCCTTGGAGTTCCCGCCGTTTCCTGGGGATTCCTCGTTTTCGGCCGTGAAACGTGGAGCGAAAACTGGAGCCTGATTCCCGTCCGTTCCTGCGGTATCCCGGTGCCGGCGCAACCCGAAAGTGTCGCCACCGAGATGCGGGCGGCTGCCCGGCGCAGTTCGCATGCGTCTGTCCGCGTAGGGAGCTCGAGCGACCTCTGCGCCATCGACTGGTCGGCGTGTCGGATGGCGACTCGCCGACGAGTTCTTCAGCACAGCTATCTTGCGGCAATCAGCACTGGCGGCGCCGCTGTGCGGTCAGTGGCTCGGAGACTCGATCGGGGCACAAGCTGTTTGTACTGTGGGTTGGTGGTGGCCAGGTGATGAACGACAACGACCGCGACGCGCTGATCCAGGCGCATTTCCGCGAGTACACCCGACTCAACACCTTGGGGGAGAGGGCCATGCAGGCCCGGCTGAGCCTGCTTCGCAAACTCCGCGCTGCCGACCCCGACTACTACACGCAAGACCGCCTCGCGGACTTGTCCGGCATGTCCCAGCAGAATGTCTCGTACTTGCTGTCCAAGCCGTAGGTCGCTGGGCTCATAACCCAGAGGTCGCAGGTTCAAATCCTGTCCCCGCTACTCACGAGGGCGGTCCTGACCAGTAGGTTTCAGGACCGCCCTCAACTTTTATCGAGGTTTCTGGCAACGAATTTGGCAACCGTCCGGTATGTCGATGCCGAACGGTGCACCAAATACTGCGAAACCTATTGCCACCAGGTGCGTTCAGGCGGACAACGTGGGACGTATGGGACGGTTGCGATCGCTGGGGTGAAAGCCTAGCGAACGGCTGAGCGATTCGGAATTCGCTAGCTGGCGCACACGGATTGGAGGACGCCTCTCAAGATAGGTACGCCGTAGGTTGTAGGGGCGAACGCGAGGGTTTGAGCGGCGGCCAGTGGGGTCGAGAGGGGCGCGCCGACCCCGGTGAGGCTGAGCAGGGTGGTGCCGGTGGTCAGCAGCAAGCTGGTGGTGTCGAGGGCGAGGGCGACCAGGTCGAGGGTGTTCTCGACGGTGAAATCGGCGAGGGGGACGGTGTCGAGGGCCTTGCCTTCGTAGATGTCGAAGCCGAGGTTGGCCAGGAAGGTCAGCGGGCCGTAGTCCGAGGAGACCACCGTCGGGCCGAGTTCCTCGGTTCGGCGCATGGCCAGGGTGTGGGTGATTCGGGTGTCGTGCAGGAAGGCTTGCAGCGCTGTGGCATTCGTTTCCACTGTGGCGGAGTCGATTTCGGTTCCCGTGGTGCGGGTGAGGAAATCGCGGGCTCGCTCGACCACGGTGGCCGCGGTGAGGTCCGCGACCGGCGTGCAGGTGCCGTCGGCGGGGACGAGCTGGCGCGCCAGGTCCAGCCGCGGCTGCGGCACCGCT
>NZ_JBSGBY010000416.1:0-7703 GCF_053601505.1 Nocardia sp. NPDC004722 | reverse complement strand
CAGCAGACCGGTGGCGCGCTGGGCGTGGCCGTACTGGGTGCGGTGCTCGCTGGAACCTACACCGGCACCCGGACGCGACCATCAGCATCGACAAACTTCCGGGGTCGATCTGGATCCAGGCGTTGTCGGTGCGGATCTTCGGGCCGCATCTCTGGGCGTATCAATTGCCGCAGGTCATCGAGGGCGTGCTCACCGTGCTCGTGCTCTACCGGGCGGTGCGGCGACTGTCCGGTCCGCATGCGGCACTGGTCGCGGCGGTCATCGCCGCCCTCGCGCCCGCGGCGGTCGCGCTCGACCGCGGCAATATCTCCGACACGCTGCTGATCCTGCTACTGGTACTGGCCGCCGATCAGGCCGCGGCCGTCATCGTCTCCGGGCGGACCCGGCATCTGCTGTACTGCGGCCTCTGGGTCGGCCTCGCCTTCCAGGCGAAGATGGCGCAGGCCTGGCTGATCGTTCCGGCCATCGCGGCGGCGGCGCTGATCGCGACTCCGAAAACCGAACTGCGGCAACGCTTCACGGGACTCATCGGGTTCGGTGCCATCACGGCGGTGGTGTCGCTGAGCTGGATGACGCTCGTCGGCCTGCTGCCTGCCGGACACCGGCCCTACGTCGACGGCAGTCACCACAATTCGCTGTTCGAGCAGGTCTTCGTCTACAACGGGGCCAGCCGCACCAATGACGGATTCGGGGTCGGGGCCGCGAATTTCGTGACCGGCGGTGACGGGGCCGGATATCGCGCGGCCCTGGTACTCGGGCCGGGCAACCGCTTCGACCATGTCTTCGGCGGCGGTGGCGGACGCGAGGCCGGATGGCTCGTCCCTCTCGCGCTCGTCTGCTTGATCGTGCTGGCCTGGGTCGCGCGGCGACGGCCCCGCACCGACCACGAGACCGCCGCGCTGACGCTGTGGGGCGGGTGGCTGCTCATCCACCTCGCGGTCTTCCTGCTCATCGGCACGGTCAATCCGTACTATCTGGCCGTTCTCGTTCCGCCCGTCGCGGCGCTGATCGGCATGGGGGCCAACGCTTTCCGGCAATCGTCGGATCGACGGGTGCGCATGCTGGGGCTGTGGGCCGTGGCCGCGACCGCCGCCTACGGATGGTGGCTGTCCGCGCCCGCGCCCGGCTGGGTGCGGATCGGCCTGGTTTTCGTCACCGTGGCGGTCATCGCCGCCGCGCTGCGCGTGCGCGAATCACTCGTCGCGGTGTTGCTGCTGGCGGCAGCGCTGGCCGCACCCACCGCGGCCGCCGTATCGGTGGTCGCCGACGGTTACGGTCCGCTCGACACACCCTACGAGTCGGCGCGGGCCCGGCAGGTCACCCAGGGGTTCATGGCTTCCTCCATCGACGAAGCCCGCAAACTCGACGACGACCTGGCGAAAATGCCGGTGCACGTGCGCTATCCGCTGATCAGTTACACCACCGCACTGGCCTCGCCCTTCATTCTGGTCAGCGGTCGACAGGTCCCCAGTGTCGGCGGATTCACCGGTGCCGCGCCCGTCCCGGCGACCGCCGACGTGGCCCGCATGATCGACTCCGGCGAGGTCGGCATCGCTCTGATCACCAATGCCGACGACGATCGACTCGCCTGGATCCGACAGCACTGCCGCGCGCTTCCGGGACAGGGCGACGGCAACGCGATCCAGGCCTACAACTGCGCCCGACACTGACATGTAACCGGTCGAACGATCGAATTAGGTTGCGCCACGCTACTTTTCATCACCGTGGTGGTAACCGTTCCGAACCCGGCACGCGATCGATAGTTTCCGTGGAACATGACAACTGAACAGCTTTCGGCCATCGCCTACACCCAGGCGGGCCCGCTCGAACTCCATGTCGGCACCGGGCGCGCGATCGGCGTCCTCGGCACCGGCTCCTACCTGCCCGACCGGGTGGTCGGCAATGCCGAGATCGCCGCCGCGACCGGCGTCACCGAGGACTGGATCCGCACCAAGACCGGCATCCACACCCGCCGCTACGCCGGGCCCGACCAGGCCACCTCCGACCTCGCCGCGCACGCCGCGCGAGCCGCCCTGGCGGACGCGGGAATCCGGCCCGGACAACTCGACTACATCGTGGTCGCCACCTCCACGCCCGACCATCCGCAACCCGCCACCGCCGCCCTGGTCCAACACCTGCTCGGCGCGGACGGCGCGGCCGCCTTCGACGTCAACGCCGTGTGCACCGGGTTCCTGTTCGGCTTGCGCGCCGCCGCGGGCATGCTCGGCTCGGACGGGTACGGCCTGGTCATCGGCGCGGACATCTACTCCCGCATCATCGACCCCACCGATCGGCGCACCGCGGTGCTCTTCGGCGACGGCGCGGGGGCGGTGGTGCTCGGACCGGTCGACGAACCCGCGGGAATCCTCGGCACCGTCCTGCGCACCCACGGCGATCGGCATCGGACCATCCGAGTCCCGGCCGGAGGCAGCCGGATTCCCGCGCGGCTGCTCGATCGCGAGGACAAGGCGCATTACTTCACCATGGCGGGACGGGAAGTCCGCGACTTCGTCGCCACCCAACTACCGCTGTCCATCAAGGAGGTGCTGCGCGGCACCGGCGTACCGGAAACCGCTGTGCGGCACTTCATTCCGCATCAGGCCAACGGCGCCATGCTGCGCGAGCTGGCGCCCACGCTCGATCTGCCCCAGTCCCGCCTGCACCTCGTGGTCGAGCGCTACGCCAATACCGGCGCGGCCTCGGTGCCCATCGCGCTGGATGCCGCGCACCGCGACGGGGCGCTGACGGCCGGAGAGCTGGTGCTGCTCTCGGCGTTCGGCGGCGGCATGTCCATCGGCAGCACCCTGCTGCGCTGGGGCCGCTGAGCCGGGCGGAACCGGTCCCGAATCCCGCTGCGGCACTTAGCATGCGTAAGCATGCAAGACATCAACGGGCTGCTCCACAAGATCAGACACGGCCTGGACACGCAGGTCAACGTCGCGCGACTGCGGCGGCACCGCACCCTCGCGGAGGCCGCCGCCGGGCGCACCGTCCTGATCACCGGGGCCTCCTCCGGCATCGGACGCGCCGCCGCACTGCGGCTCGGCGCGGCCGGCGCCACCGTACTGCTCGTCGCGCGCCGCGCCGACGAACTCGAACAGGTCGCCGCCGAGATCGAGGCGCACGGCGGCCGCGCCACCGCCTACCCGTGCGATCTCAACGACTTCGACGCCCTCGACGCCGTGACCGCCAAGGTGCTCGCCGACCACGGCGGCATCGACATCCTGGTCAACAATGCCGGACGGTCGATCCGCCGCCGTCTCGACGAGTCGTACGACCGCTTCCACGACTTCGAACGCACCATGCGGCTCAACTACTTCGCCGCCGTCCGGCTCATCCTCGCCTTCGCGCCCGGCATGCGCGCGCACGGCGACGGCCAGATCATCAACATCCTGTCGCTGGCCAACCTCTACGGCGGTCCCGGCTACGCCGCCTATGTCGCCTCCAAGGCCGCGCTCGACTCGCTCAGCAGCAACCTGCAGGCCGAAACCCACACCGAGAACCTGCGATTCACGTCGATCTACCTCCCCCTGGTGCGCACCGACATGATCACCGCCAACCCCGTCTACCAGCAGGCCACCGCCAACGCCCTCACCTCCGAAGAGGGCGGGCAGATCATCTGCGACGCCATCATCGACCGGCCGCGCCGACTCGCACCCGTCATGGGCCGAGTCGCCGCCCTCGTCGACAGCCTGCTGCCCGAACGCGCCGACGCCATCCGCAACGCGCGCTTCCGGCAAGGCATGTGAGCGGCCGCGCTCACCCGAGCGTGGCGCGCAGGGTGTCCTCCAGCGGCGTCGGCTTCAGGCCGAAACGATCGGTCGCGGCGCTGGAGTCGAGGACGAACGGACGATCGAATTGGTAAGCCAGCTCGCGCATTTCGCGGGCCGCGGGCACGAACAGGCCGACCGTCCAGAGCAGGGCCGCGGGCATCCGGCCGATCCGGGCGGGCGGCGCGCCCGCCAGCGACGCCGTCAGTTCGGCCAAGGCTCGCACCGACACCGGCGGGACGGTCGGCACGTGCCAGGGGCGGCCCCAGGCAGTGTCGTCGGCGGCGACCGCGACCAGCAGGCGGGCCACGTCATCGGTGGCGGTCCAGCTGTGCGGGGCATCTAGGTCGGCGGGGACCAGGGCCCGCTTTCCTGCTTTCAGGGCGGGCAGGGCCACGGCGGTGAAGGCCGAGTTCGCGCCCGCGCCAAGGTAGTCCGAGCCGCGGACCTCGGCGGTGCGGAGCCGGCCGGACTCGTGGGCGGCCAGTTGCTCGGCCCACATCTCAGCCCGCACTCGGCCCTTGCGTGAATTGGGGCGCAGTGGATGGTCTTCGGTGACGGGGCCGTCGAACTCGCCGTAGCCGTAGAGGTTTCCGACGGTGACGAGCACCGAGCCGGAGCGCTCGGCGGCGGTCAGAATGGACCGGTGCAGGGCCGGGAAGTCCTGGGGCCAGCGGTGATAGGCGGGCTGGGCACACTGGTAGAGGGCTGTGGCATCGGCACAGTGGGCGGCCAGCGCGGCGGGATCACCGGCGTCGGCGGCAATGCGCTCGATGGCCGGATCCTCGGGGCCGGAGCCCGTGCGGGTGATGACGCGGACGCGCTCGCCCCGGGCGGCGAGCAGGCGGGCGGTGGCGGAGCCGACCGGGCCCGCTCCGATGACGACGTGCAGGGACATGAGGTCCTCGATCCTGTCGGGAAGATGGCGAGAACACTGTTCTCGCACACTCCACGGTAGAAGTGCACGGCGTTTCCAGTCAAGAACAGTGTTCTCCCATTCGCCTACTGTTCTCCCGGCGGTTCCGCCGACCTACACTGCCGCTATGTCCGCCGGATCCCTGCGCGCTCGCGTCCGCACCGAGATGATCGAGGAGATCAAGGCCACCGCCCGCAAACGCCTGGCGGTCGACGGGGCGAACCTCTCGCTGCGCGGCGTCGCCCGCGACCTGGACATCGTCGCCTCCGCGCTCTACCGCTACTTCCCCAGCCGCGACGACCTGCTCACCGCCCTCATCCTGGACAGCTACCGCGCCCTCGGCGACGCGGTCACCCACGCCGCGAACACCGCACCCGCGAAAGACGAACGCGCGCAATGGCTCGCGGTCTGCACCGCCGTGCGCGACTGGGCGCTGGCCAACCCCACCGAATACGGACTCCTCTACGGCAGCCCCATCCCCGGCTACGACGCCCCCGAGGACACCATCGCCCCCGCCGCCACCGTCATCATGCTGCTCGTCGGAATCGCCACCGCCGCATGGGAAGCCGACCGCCTCAACCCCGCGCCACTCCCCACCCCGCTCCCAACCCCCGTCCGCGCCGACCTCCGTGCGCTGATCGACCAGCAGTCCCCCGGCGCGACCTTCCCCGAAGAGGTCCTCGACCGCGTATTCCTGGCCTGGACACAGCTTTTCGGCCTGATCACCTTCGAAATCTTCGGCCGCTTCGACGGCACCATCACCGCCCTGCCGACCTACTTCACCCACCAGATGACCCTGATGGCCGACCTCGTCGGCCTACCAGCCTCCCCGTGAGCCGGGACCCCACAACCACATCCACACAGCACCGGGCCCGGTCACCGTCAGGTGACCGGGCCCGGTTTGTTCAATTCCGTTGCCGGAAGGCTGGACTAGAAGTCCATGCCGCCCATGCCGCCGGTCGGGTCGCCCGCGGGGGCGGCCTTCTCCGGCTTGTCGGCGACGACGGCCTCGGTGGTCAGGAACAGGGCCGCGATGGAGGCCGCGTTCTGCAGGGCCGAACGGGTGACCTTGACCGGGTCGGCGATGCCGGCGGCCAGCAGGTCGACGTACTCGCCCGAGTCGGCGTTCAGGCCGTGGCCCGCCGGGAGGTTGGAAACCTTCTCGGCGACAACGCCCGGCTCCAGGCCGGCGTTGAAGGCGATCTGCTTCAGCGGCGCGGACAGCGCGACGCGAACGATGTTCACGCCGGTGGCCTCGTCACCGGTCAGGGACAGGGTCTCCAGCGCGGGGGCGGCCTGCAGCAGGGCCACGCCACCACCGGCGACGATGCCCTCTTCGACGGCGGCCTTCGCGTTGCGGACGGCGTCCTCGATGCGGTGCTTGCGCTCCTTGAGCTCGACCTCGGTGGCCGCGCCCGCCTTGATCACCGCGACACCGCCGGCCAGCTTGGCCAGACGCTCCTGCAGCTTCTCACGGTCGTAGTCCGAGTCCGAGTTCTCGATCTCGGTGCGGATCTGCGCGACACGGCCCTTGATGGCCTCCGGGTCGCCCGCGCCCTCGACGATGGTGGTCTCGTCCTTGGTGATGACGACCTTGCGGGCGGTGCCCAGCAGCTCCAGACCGGCGGTCTCGAGGGACAGGCCGACCTCTTCGCTGATGACCTCGCCACCGGTCAGGATGGCGATGTCGGCCAGCATGGCCTTGCGGCGGTCACCGAAGCCCGGGGCCTTGACGGCGATGGACTTGAAGGTGCCACGGATCTTGTTCACGACCAGGGTCGACAGGGCCTCGCCCTCAACGTCTTCCGCGATGATCAGCAGCGGCTTGCCGGCCTGGATGACCTTCTCCAGCAGCGGCAGCAGGTCCTTGACGGTCGAGATCTTCGAGCCGACCAGCAGGATGTACGGGTCCTCGAGGACCGCTTCCTGACGCTCCGGGTCGGTCACGAAGTAACCGGAGATGTAGCCCTTGTCGAAGCGCATGCCCTCGGTCAGCTCCAGCTGGAGACCGAAGGTGTTGCTCTCCTCGACGGTGATGACGCCTTCCTTGCCGACCTTGTCCATGGCCTCGGCGATGAGCTCACCGATGGACGAGTCGCCCGCCGAGATACCGGCGGTGGCGGCGATCTGCTCCTTGGTCTCGACCTCCTTGGCGGTGTCGAGCAGGGCGGTGGTGACGGCCTCGACGGCCTTCTCGATGCCGCGCTTCAGGCCGAGCGGGTTGGCGCCGGCGGCCACGTTGCGCAGGCCCTCACGGACCAGCGCCTGGGCCAGCACGGTGGCGGTGGTGGTGCCGTCACCCGCGACGTCGTCGGTCTTCTTCGCAACTTCCTTGACGAGCTCCGCGCCGATCTTCTCGTACGGGTCCTCGAGCTCGATTTCCTTGGCAATGGAGACACCATCGTTGGTGATGGTGGGGGCGCCCCACTTCTTCTCCAGCACCACGTTGCGGCCCTTGGGGCCCAGGGTCACCTTGACAGCGTCGGCGAGGCTGTTCAGGCCACGCTCGAGTCCGCGGCGAGCCTCTTCGTCGTACGCAATTGTCTTGGCCATTGCGTTGAGATCCTCCAGATCAGGGATGGGCATGATCTGGTCAGGTTCGGTGCCCGCGACGGACGACCCGGCATTACTCGGTTGAGCACGGCCTGGCCTCACCGTTTCCGACCTAGCACTCACCGGTACGGAGTGCCAAATCCCTTTCTAGCACTCGCCACCAGCGAGTGCAAGGTTGCGGGGAACCGGTGAATGGCCGCGCGAGTGTCTCGGCGGCCGATGTCTCGTGAGGACTACGAGAAGTGGCTGCGGTCGTCTACGCGGAGTAGGAGGGCTATCAGGGCGTCGGTGCGGCGTTCCTCCGGGGTGCGGGGTTCGCCGTGCTCGATGGTGACGAGTTCGGCGTCCTGCAGGAGGAGTTCGGCTTCGATGCGCATGATGGCCCGGATGAACGGTGGGGCGACCTCGGGTGGGAGGTCTCCGTTCACGATGTAACCGCCGTCCGGCGTGTCCTCGGTGGAGAC
>NZ_JBSGBY010000415.1:0-7708 GCF_053601505.1 Nocardia sp. NPDC004722 | reverse complement strand
GGGGGGGGGTGGTGGGGGGGGGGGGGGGGGGGGGCGCGCCCCCCCGCGCGGGGGGGGGGGGGGGGGGGGCCTCCACCCCCCCGCCATTGTTTTGGTCCCCGGGGCGGCCCCCCGCGGGCCGGGCGCCATCCCCCTCCCGGCCCCCGCGCCCCTGGAACCGTTCACCGCCTGGGCGCAGGCGGGCAAGGCGGCCGGTGCCGCGATGTGGATGCAGATCAGCCACCCCGGCCGCCAGGTGCAGGCCAGCATGCCCGGCGTCACCTGGGGCCCTTCCGACAAGGCCGTCGAATTGGGCAGGCACAGCAAACGATTCGGCCGCCCCACCGCCATGACCGCCGATCAGATCACCGACACCGTCGCCCGCTTCGCCACCACCGCCGCCCGCGCCGAACAGGCGGGCTTCGACGGCGTGGAAATCCACGCCGCCCACGGATACCTGCTCTCCCAATTCCTTTCGCCCCTGGTCAACACCCGCACCGATGCCTGGGGCGGCTCCCTCGAGAATCGCGCCCGGCTGCTGCTCGACATAGTCCGTGAAATTCGCACGGCAGTGTCCCCGACCTTCGCGGTCGCGGTGAAACTGAACTCGGCCGACTTCCAGCGCGGCGGCTTCGACGCCGACGACGCCCGCCGCGTGATCGCCCTGCTAGCCCCCCTCGGCGTCGACCTGGTCGAATTATCCGGCGGCAGTTACGAAAGCCCCGCCATGGCAGGCCACCCCACCGCCCCGACCGCGTCGAGCGCCACCGCCAACTCGAGCGCCACCGCCAACTCGAGCGGCATTGCCAACTCGAGCGGCATTGCCAACTCGGGCGGCATTGCCGGATCGGGCGGCATTTCCAACTCTAGTGGCATCGCCGGGGCGAACGGCATCGCCGGATCGAGCGGCATCGCCGAGTCGAGTACCGTTGCCCGCGAAGCCTATTTCCTGGATCTGGCCGCCGATCTCGCCGAAACCAGCCCCCTGCCCCTCATGCTCACCGGCGGCATCACCCGCCGCGCCACCGCCGACCAAGTCCTGTCCAGCAAGGTCGCCGTCATCGGCATGGGCACGGCCCTCGCCATCACCCCCGACCTCCCCGCTCGCTGGCGTGACGGCCTCGAAGCCACCGGCACCCTGCGCCGAATCGCTTGGTCCGACAAGTCTTTGGCCTCCATCGCCTCAATGGCCCAGGTCCGCCACCAAATGCGCCGCCTGGCGACCGCGAAAGACCCGGCCCCCACCCTCTCCCCGGTCCGAGCCCTCCTCGCCGACCAGATCCTCCAGTACCGCGCCCTACGCCGCTACCGCCACTGGCTCACCCGCCGCCCGCAATCGGCCCTGACAGTCGCCCCAGCCACCCGCGCCGCGGGCTGATCGATCCTCGCCGCGGTGCGGCTGCTCTGCCACCGCACCTGGAAGCTGACCGCAGTGCGCCCGGGTGATCGGCTGGACCGTGTGCCCTGCGCCGCTACCGCAGCAGGCTCGTCGGCCGCCCGACATCCGACGCCGGAATCTTCTTGCGCTGCCGGGAGATTCCTCGGCGGCGTAACTCTTCAGTGGGTGACGAGGTCGGTGGGGTCGGTGTTGGCTCCGCAGATGATGACGGCGACGCGTTCGCCGGGGGTGGGGACGTAGGCGCCGGAGAGGAGGGCGGCGAGGGCGGTGGCGGCGGCGTGTTCGACGGCGAGTCGGCGGCAGTCCCAGAGGGTTTGGCGAGCCGCGCTGATCTGTTTGTCGGTGACGAGGACGGGGATGACGTCGCCCTCGGCGGCGGCGGAGAGGGCCATGGGGGTGACGCGGCGCGCGCCGAGGGCGTCGGCGGCCACGGAGTCGATGTCGACGTCGTCGGGGTGGCCGGGCGCGACGGCGGCGTGGAAGGCGCGGCAACGCTCCGGTTCGACGGCCACCACGCGCACGCCGTGCTCGTTGGCGGACACCGTGATTCCGGTGAGCAGTCCACCGCCGCCGACCGCCACCACCACGGTGTCGAGGTCGGGCAGTTGCGCGATGATCTCCTCCATCAGGGTGCCCGCACCCGCCGCGATGTAGGGGTCGTCGTAGGCGTGTGAGCGCAGCGCGCCGCTGACCTCGGCGAAGCGTTCGCATTCGGCGGCCGCGTCGGCGTAGGCCGCGCCGCCGGAAAGCACCTGCGCCCCCAGCGATTTCAGCCGCGCCACCTTGATCGCGGGTGCGGCGTCGGGCAGGAAGACGGTGGCGGCGGAGTCGACCAGCCGGGCCGCCCACGCCCCGGCGACGCCCGCGTTCCCGCCGGAGGCGAGGGTGATCCCGACCCGCGGCAGCCGCCCCTGCTCCTGTTGCGCCAGTACGAAGTTCGCGGCTCCGCGCGCCTTGAAGCTTCCGGTGTGCTGCATGTGCTCGAGCGCGAACCAGACCTCACCGGCGACCGGGACGGTGTCGGCGTCCGCGGCGGCCATCACCACCGGCCGGATGTGGCCGGTGATTCGTTCGGCGGCAGCGGTCACCTCGGCGTATGTCGGATGCACGTGCGCTTCTTTCGTTCTCGTGACTGAATCTTCCGGACCGATCGACCCCCGTTGTTCCACTGTAACTTACGCTGGTCGCATGCCCAGGAACTCGAAGTCGCTCGAAGAGGCGACACCCGAGGCGATCGCCCGGGCCGGGTTGGCGATCATCGAAAGCCGCGGGGCCGCCGAGTTGAGCTTCCGTGCCATCGCCACCGATCTGCGCGTCTCGCACACCACCGTGCTGCGCAGGGGCGGCGGCGATTTCAACGGACTGGTCGAGTTGGTGGCCGACGTGCTGGCCTTGGATCTGCCCGAGATCCCCGCGGGCTCCGGCGACTGGGCAGCGGTCACCGAGGCCCGCTTCACCGCCTGGTACACCCTGCTCACCGCCTACCCGGGCCTGGTGATGCTGCGCGGCCCGCGCCCCTGGCTGGGCCACCGGCTGCTCGCGCGCCTGACCGAACCGCAACTGGCCGACACGGTTTCGCGGGGTTTGACCCCGGCCGACGCTTTCCGCTGCTACCGCGAGCTCTACCTCTACACCCTCGGCTGCGCGGGCCTGGTCGAACACCGCGACCGCAAGCCTGGGCACCTGCGCACCCGTGCCACGCTGGCGGGCCTGGACCCCGATCAATACCCGGTCCTGGCAACCCATCTGGACATCATCAGCGAGCTGTTCACCGGCGACGACGTTTTCCGCGACGGCCTGCGCCGCCTGATCGCCTCCTGGGCGCGACTTGAAGCACCGACCGCGACCTGAATCACCATGTCCGCCCTGCCCGATTCCGGGCGCGTCCGGGCGCAGTGGCACGATGGGTCCCATGGCGCGACTCGACTACAAGGCACTGAACGACACCATCCGCTACCTCATGTTCTCGGTGTTCCAGGTGGAGCCCGGCGTGCTCGGCGATGACCGCAAGGCGGCGATCAAGGAGGCGCAGGCCTTCTTCGACGGCCTCGAGGAGCGTGGCGTCGTGGTCCGCGGCCTCTACGATGTCGCGGGCCTGCGCGCCGACGCCGACTTCATGATCTGGTGGCACGCCGAGCAGATCGAGGAACTGCAGGCCGCCTACGCCGACTTCCGCCGCACCACCGAACTCGGCCAGATCTCCAACCCGGTCTGGAGCCAGGCCGCCCTGCACCGCCCCGCCGAGTTCAACAAGTCCCACATCCCCGCCTTCCTCGCGGGCGAGGACCCGGGCAACTACATCTGCGTCTACCCGTTCGTGCGCTCCTACGACTGGTACCTGCTGCCCGACGAGGACCGCCGCAAGATGCTCGCCGATCACGGCAAGGCCGCCCGCGACTACCCGGACGTCCGCGCCAACACCGTGGCCTCCTTCGCCCTCGGCGATTACGAGTGGATCCTCGCCTTCGAGGCCCCGGAACTGCACCGCATCGTCGACCTCATGCGTGACCTGCGCGCCACCGAGGCCCGCCGCCACGTCCGCGAGGAGATCCCGTTCTTCACCGGCCCGCGCGTCGAGGTCGACAAGCTGATCGCGGCGCTGCCGTAACCGGATCCGGCGCACTGCCCGCAGAATTCGGGGCGTGCGCCGAATTCGCGCTCGCCCCATAGTGTTCCTGCGACTCGATCCGCTGCGCTGCCCGAGGGGTGTAGCCGCGATGAGAGGAAGTCGACGCTCGAGTTGCCTTCGGCGTGTCAGGGCGGGCACGCCGAAGGTCTCGTGTGGGCCTCCCGGCAGGACGAAAGTTCTTCCGTTCCTCAGCTGCCTTCCAGGGGTTGCAGCCGCAGCGAGATCGAGTTGATGCAGTAGCGCTTGTCGGTGGGGGTGTCGTAGCCCTCGCCCTCGAAGACGTGTCCCAGGTGGCTGTGGCAGTTGGCGCACAGCACCTCCACCCGGCGCATGCCCAGGGTGTCGTCGGCGCGCAGCACGACCGCGTCCGAGGTGGCCGGGTCGAAGAAGGACGGCCACCCGCAGTGCGAGTGGAATTTCTCACCGCTGCGGAACAATTCGGCGCCGCAGGCCCGGCAGGAGTAGACGCCCTCGGTCTCGGTGTCGGTGTATTCGCCGGTGAAGGCCCGTTCGGTGCCCGCCTCGCGCAGCACCCGGTACTCGTCCGGGCTCAGTTTGGCCCGCCATTCCTGCGGGGTGAGCTGGATGCGCGGGACCGGCAGTTCGGCCCCCGTCGAGGTGTCAGCGTCGGAACTCATGGCTCCACGCTAGTACGCGGCACCGGCCTTGGTGCGCGGCGTGACGGCGACCTCGGTGTCGTCGATCTCCCATTCCGGGTGCATCCAGGCGGGATCCAGCGACTTGCCGGTCTCGAGCCGGCCCTCGCGCTTGGCGGCCAGGTAGCGGTCGCCGAGCACGCAGAACACCACGATCAGCAGCAGCCCCCACCCGAAGGTGGTGCGCAGGTACTCCAGATCGCGGCCGATGCTCTGCCAGCGGTCGGAGAGCCACTTGTCGTAGGACATGAACCCGAAGATCGCCAGCCAGGCGGGCCAGTTGCGCAGCAACGAGTTTCGCAGCACCACGGTCATCAGCATGGG
Organism: Nocardia sp. NPDC004722; assembly: GCF_053601505.1. Lineage (NCBI taxonomy): Bacteria > Bacillati > Actinomycetota > Actinomycetes > Mycobacteriales > Nocardiaceae > Nocardia > Nocardia sp. NPDC004722. Next base: position 2,721 of record NZ_JBSGBY010000415.1, on the reverse strand, counting down.
GAACAGGAACATCGAGTAGTACATCTGCCCCAGCGGGCCCAGCAGCATGGTCGCGGTGATCAGGATGCCGGAGGTGGTGCAGATGAAGAACACCTCGTCGTCGCGGTAGTAGCGGTACAGCAGCCACAGCGAGATCAGCACCAGCACGCCCATGACGATGCGGATGCTCCAGGTCAGCCATTCGGCGACACCGTAATACCCGGCATTGCCGACGATCGCGCTGTTGAAGTAGTCACGCGCCTCCGACAGGTACGGCAGCGTGTGCGTCCAGAACGCCTTGTAATCCACGATCAGCGGCCAGGCCAGCAGGTTCAGCAGCACCGGGATGCCCAGGGCGGTGATGAACACCTTCCACTGCCCGCGCACCAGCGGAATCAGCAACAGCGGCACCAGCAATGGCCCCTTGACCGCGACGGTCAACCCCAATGCCACACCGGCCCAAAGGTCTTTGCGCTTGAGCAGCAGGTGGATGTAGGCCATCATCGCCAGGAACAGACACCCGTTGATATTGGTGAAGCCGAGGGTGTTGGTGACCGTCTCGGAGACGAACATGGCCAGCAGCAGCGCGGGCGCGGCCACCGAGTTCAGCGTGTAGTTGAACAGCTTCAGCAGCAGGTACCAGGCCAGCAGCAGCGCGATCGCGTTGACCAGGATGAAGCCCCACCGCGACTTCTCCGGGTCGATGATCGCCAGCGGCGAGATCAGCAGCGTGCCGCTGGGCGGGTACAGATACGCCGGGTCGGTCGAGTTGAAGTTGGCGTTGTACACCGCGCGGTGATTGAGGAACGCGAGCGACGCGTTGTACACCGGCGTGAAGTCATTGGTGACGTGATAGTTGACAGCATTGATGAACACGCGATGGATCACGGTGAGGATCGCGAGCGGCCACAGAGCGAAGTTCAGTACCTCGGCGGTGGTGCGAGCGGTGCGCGGCTCGAGCTGTCGAAGGAACACTCGGGCACGGTACACCGAAACCCACCCCCACACATGCGCCGACCCGCGAATGACCCGCGACCGTCTACCGATGCGGCGACCGATCCGCACCGGTCGCCGCGGCGCGCCGGGTATGTCCGAATCGCTAGGCCGGGCAGGCGGTGCCGTCGGCGGGGAGCGTGGCGTCCTTGAGGTAGTCGGCGAGAGATTGTTGCGCGCAGCCGGAGTGGGCGAAGGTGGGGTGGCCCCAGCCCTGCCAGACGACGGTGGCGGTGCGTGCGCCCGCCGCGCCGAGCGCGCCGGTGACGGTGGGGCGGCCGTCCTGGCCCACCACCGGATCGGCGCTGCCGCCGAGCACCAGGACCGGCAGGTCGAGTTTGTCGGGGGCGGTCATGGGGGTGGCGGCGGGCCAGGCCGAGCAGGCCATCAGGTCGATGGCCGCGACCTTGCCGAACACCGGATACTGGGTGCCCCAGTTGGTTTCGAGGGTGCGGGCCTTGTCCGGGGTGGACGGCTCATGATTGTCGCTGCACCGGTTGACGAACTCACCGTCGGTGGCCACGCCCGCGGCGGCGCGCAGCAGGAACGGGGTAATCGGCCCGTGGTCGCCGCGCCCCAGCGCGCTGAGCGCGTCGGCGAATTCGGTGAGCTGCGGATTGCCCTGGGAGCGTGAGTCACCCAGGAAACTGCTCAGCGTCGTGACCAGCACCGACGCCGACAGATCGCCCAATTGCCCGGCGCCCGCGCGGTTCACGAGATCGAGCACGGCCGCGCGCGGATCGGCCCCCAGTGAGCAGCCCAGCGCCGCGCAGCGCTGCGCGAACGCGGTGAGCGCCGCCTCCTGCCCCTTGACCCGCTGTTCGGCGCGTCCGTTGGCGTCCAGCCCGACCGCCTGCGGCGAGTCCAGCACCAGCCGCCCGAGGTGCTCGCCGTATTTGCGCGCGTAGTTCAACGCCACGTTCGCGCCGGTGCCGGTCCCCATCAGCGCGATGTGGTCGACCTGCAACTGCTTGCGCAGCTGTTCGAGGTCGTCGGCGGCGTGCGGGGCGTCGTACATGCCCTGGCCGGGGGCCAGGAAGTCCAGGCAGGCGACGGTGGCCTCGCGCCCGGCGACGCTCATGGCGTCCACGGGATCGGTTGTGCCGCGCGTGAACTGGGCTTGATCGGCGAGCACCTTGCGCTGCGGGTCGGTCATGCAGCTCACCGGCACCGAGCTGCCGATGCCGCGCCGGTCGACCGCGATGATGGGTCGCGCGGCCAGCAGCGCGCTGGCGTTCCCGGCGGCCAGTCCGGCCAGGGTGGCGGTGGAGGCGCGGTCGGATCCGGAGGTGAGGATCAGCGGCGCCGCGTCCTTGGGGGTGCGGTCGTAGCGGGCGCGCATGGCCGCGTTGCGGAAGTTGCCCGCCACATTCCCGGCCACGTCGATCTGGCTGGTGTATTCGGCGCATTCGAGCACCAGTCCCGGCGGCGGCGTGCCGAGCGAGAGCAGGCTGAACGTCGGTGCGGTGCAGTCCTTCCAGGACAGGTCGGTCTTGGGCACCTCGGGCGCGGGCACGACGGCGTCGGCGGGCGTGCTGCTGGGCGCGGACCCGGCCTGATGCGGTTTCTCCACGGCGACGGCCGGCCGGTCCGACGGCCCGGCCCCGCAGGCGGTGGTCACCAATACCGACAGTGTCGACGCCAGCAGAGCGGCCCGAGTCCAGCGTCAACCCGGAGGCCTGGCGCTGGTACCGGGATGTGGTGGGCGGCAACAAGACTCCCATCGTGGACACCTGGTGGCAGACCGAG
>NZ_JBSGBY010000414.1:0-7732 GCF_053601505.1 Nocardia sp. NPDC004722 | reverse complement strand
CGCAGGCGATCATCGGGCTGCTGCCCGGGGCCGGTCGGGTGGGCGGCGGCAGCATCCCGATGATCGCCTGCGCGAGTGTCGATTTCCCGGAGCCGGAGGCCCCGACCAGTGCGATCCGCTCTCCGGACGCGATCGTCAGGTCCACGCCGTGCAGCGCGGTCACCGCGCCGAAGGACACCCGCAGATCGCTGATCGCCACCAGCGATTCGGTCATGGCAGCTCCTTCAGCGGCTCGTCTTCGGGTCGAGGGCGTCGCGCAGCGCGTCGCCGAACAGGTTGAAGCCCAGGCAGATCAGCAGCAGCGCGACGCCGGGGAAGATGCCCGGCCACGCCGTGCGCATCAGGTATTGCTGGGCGTCGGAGAGCATGATGCCCAGGCTCGGCGTGGGCGGTTTGATGCCGAGCCCGAGGAACGACAGGATCGCCTCGCCGAGCACGGCGGTCGGCATGATCACGGTGGCCTGCACGATGATCGGGGCCAGCGCGTTGGGCAGGATGTGCTCGCCGAGTATGCGCCACGGCCCGGCGTGCATGGCCCGCGCCGCCACGACGAAGTCGGTTTCCTTGAGCCGCAACGTCTCCGCGCGCACCACCCGCATCATCACCGGCACCTGCGCGATGCCCAGCGCGATGGCGGCCTGGGTGAGACCGCCGCCGTAGATCGCGGTCAGCCCGACCGCGATCATCACGAACGGGAAGGCCAGCAGCACATCCGTCACCCGCGACAGCACCGTGTCCAGCCACCGCCAATACCCGGCCAGCAGGCCCATCGGCACCCCGGCGAGCACCGCGCACAGCACCGCCAGCGCGCCCACCGCCAGTGAGGCCCGGGTGCCGTAGAGCACGCGGGAGAGGATGTCGCGGCCCAGATCATCGGTGCCCAGGACGAATCCGACCGTGCCGGGGTTCTGGAACGGCATGGCGAATTGCACCTCGGCGGGCGGGTGCGGGGCGAGCAGCGGGGCGAAAACGCCCGCGGTGATGACGATCAGGAGCAGGACGACGCCGACCTTGCCCAGCGGAGCGGCCCACAGCCGCCGCAATACCCGACCCCGGACGGGCGCTTGCTCCGGCGGGGCGAGCGGCTGGTTCTCCGATGCCGTCACTGCGCCCTCCCGGACACTCGCACGCGCGGGTCGATCACCGTGTACAGCACATCGACCAGCAGATTGATCACGATGTAGGACGTGGCCACCACCAGCACGACCGCCTGGATCACCGGGTAGTCGCGACTGAAGACCGAGTCCAGGGTCAGCTTCCCGATGCCGGGCAGCCCGAAGATGCGTTCGGTCACCACGGTGCCCGCGATGAGCAGCCCGAGTTGCAACCCGATGACCGTGGTGACCACGATCAGGCTGTTGCGCAACGCATAACGCACGATCACCGCGCCCGGCCCGAGCCCCTTGGCCCGCGCGGTCCGCACGAAGTCCGCCGACAACGTCTCCACCATCGACGATCGGGTCTGCCGCTGCATCGCGGCCGCGTGCGTGACACCCAGGATCACCGCGGGCAACGTGAGGTGGTAGAGCCCGCGCAGCGGATCATCGAAGGGGGACACGTATCCCGAGGCCGGGAACAGGTGCAGCCCCACCGCGAGGTAGAGCACCGCGAGCAGCCCCAGCCAGAAGGTCGGCACCGACAACCCCAGCAGCGAAACGCCGTTCACCACCCACTCCGGCCAGCGCCCCCGGTACACCGCCGCGATCACGCCGCCGGTCACCCCGAGCAGCACCGCGACCAGCATGGCGTAGAGCGCCAGTTGCAGGGTGACCGGCAGGGTCGCGCTGATCAGGTGCCGCACCGGTGTGCCGGTGCGGATGGAACGCCCGAAATCGCCTGTCGCCGCGTGCTTCACGAACTCCAGGTACTGGATCGGCAGCGCACGATCGAGTCCGAGTTCCGCGCGGATGGCCTCCGGGTCGCCCTGCTCCCCGGCCATCACGGTGGCCGGATCGCCGGGCAGCGCCCGCACGCCCGCGAACACCACCATCGAGACCAGCAGCAGCGTCACGGCGGATTGCCACAGGCGCTGGAACACATACCGCACCATGGTTTCTCAGCCGTTCCGGTCCGCGACGAAGGCGGCCTTGCCGAGCCGGACGGTGCCGTCGGCGTACACCTCGATCCCGGTCACCCGGGTGGAGTGCACGGTCAGGTTCCGCAGCCGGTAGGTGTAGATGTAGGGGTTCTCCCGCTGGATGAATCGCACCGCCTGCTCGTAGAGCGCGCCGCGCCGGGCCGGGCTGGTGGTGTGCGCGGCCCAGGCCAGCACGTCGTCCAGTGCGGGGGAGCTGTAACCGCTGTAGTTGCCGCTGGATCCGGTGGTCAGGAAGCGGGCGATATTGCCGTCCGGGTCGAGGCGGCCCGACCAGCCCAGCAGCAGCGCCTCGTAGTTGCCGTTCTTCTGCGCGGCCAGCATGCCGGAGTATTCGGTCGGCACGATCCGCAGGTCGAAACCGCCCGCGGCGAGCTGGGTTTGCAGCTCCTGCGCGTACTCCAGCTGGTCGGCGACATTCATGACCTGCATGGTGATCGGGTACGGCAGCGGCACGCCCGCGTCGGCGAGCAGCTTGCGCGAGCGCGCCGGGTCGTGGACCGGGCAGGAGGTATCGGCCTGCGTCGCGTACGAGGTGCGCGGCGCGATCGGCGTGCAGGCGGGCTCGTACCAGCCCTTGAACACCTTGTCCACCATGCCCTGTCGATCGATGCTGAGCGAAAGGGCCTGCCGGACCCGGGCATCCTTGGCCAGGGGCGTGTCGATCGGCTTCACCGGCTTACCCGCGCCGTCCACATTGCCGGTGTTGACGTAGAAGCCCTGGAAACCGAAGGATCCCGAAACCAGCAGGTGCAGACGCGGATCCGTGCTCAGCGCGTCCACATCGGTCGGTGACATGGTGTCGGCGGCCTGGATGTCACCGGAGCGCAGCGCGGCCGCCCGGGACTTGGCATCGGCCATGATGCGGTAGGTGATGGAGTCGAAGTGGACGTTCTGCGCGTCGTAGTAGTTCGGATCGCGCTCGACGGTGATGGAGGTCTGCGCCACCCGCTGCGCGAACTTGAACGGCCCCACGCACACCGGATGATCCCCGAAGTCCTTGCCCTCCTCCTTCAAGGCGGCGGGCGACATGATCATCCCGGCCCGGTCGGCGAGCGCGGCGGTGATGGGCGCGAACGGCGTGCTGTAGTGGATCACCACCTGCGAGTCGCCCTCGGTGTCGATGCCGGTGATCGGACCCATCTCACCGCTGCGCTGCGACCCCTCCAGGGTGAGGTGCCGTTTCAGGCTGGTCTCCACCGCGGCCGGGTTGAACGCGGTGCCGTCGGCGAACTTGATGCCGGTGCGCACCGGAATCGTCACCGTCAGACCGTCGTCGGAGAACTTGGGCAGATCCGTCGCCAGCTGCGGCACCAGGTTGCCGGAGGAGTCGTTGTCGTAGAGCTTCTCGCAGATGGTGCTCATGACGTAGCGCATGTACAGCGAGCTGGAGGTGGTCGGGTCCAGCTTGTCGGGATCGTTGGACAGGCCCATCACCAGATCGCCGCCCTCGCGGATCTTCTGGTCACCCACCGGTGTGCCGTAATCGTCGGCGTGCGTGGCGATCTCGGTCGCCTGCCGCGCATGCGAGCAGGAGGCGACCGCGAGGGCTACGACGCCGAGCGTGGCGAAGCGGAGCAGACGGTGACGCATCTCAGCCGTTGCCTGCGAGGAACGCGGCCTTGCCCAGGCGCACCACACCGTCCGGGTACATCTCGATGCCGGTCACCTTGGTGGTGTGCATGGTCAGCAACCGCTCACGGTAGGTGTAGAGGTAGGGGTCGTCCTTCTGCACGATCCGCACCGCTTGCGCGTACAGGTCCGCGCGCTTGGCGGTGTCGCCGGTGCGGGCCGCCTGCCCGAGCAGGTCGTCCACCTGCGGCGAGCTGTAACCGCTGTAGTTGCCGCTGGATCCGGTGGTGAGGAATCGCGAGATGGTGCCGTCCGGGTCCAGGCGACCCGACCAGCCCAGCAGGATCGCCTCGTACGCGCCGCTCTTCTGGGCGTCCAGCAGCGTGGCGTATTCGGTCGGGACGATATCGAGCGCGAAACCGCCCTCGGCGATCCCGGCCTGCAGCGCCTGCGCGTACCGCATGCGGTCCTGGCTGTTCTGCACCTGCAGCTTCACGTGGTACGGCGTCTGCACGCCCGCTTCCTTCAGCAGCTCCTTGGAGCGCTGCGGATCGTAAGCGGCACAGTCGGTTCCGGCGGGCGTGGCGAACGCGCTGCCCGGCACGATCGGCGAGCAGGTGCCCTCGTACCAGCCGTTGAAGACGGTGTTGACCATCGCGGTGCGGTCGATGCTCAGCGAGAGTGCCTGCCGGACACGGGGATCCTTGGCCAGCGGGGTGTCGATCGGCTTGGCGGGTTTACCCGCGCCGTCCACGTTCCCGACGTTCAGGTAGAGACCCATGTAGCCGAGGGAACGCGTCTGCAACAGGCGCAACTGCGCATTCTTGGCCAGCTCGTCCACGTCCTGCGGCGAGATGTAGTCGGCGACCTGGATATCACCCGAACGCAGGTTGGCCGCACGGATATTGGCGTCGACCATGATCCGGTAGGTGATCTTGTCGAGATGCACGTGGGCGGCGTCGTAGTAGTTCGGATCGCGCTCGACCTCGATCGAGGTCTGCGGCACCCGCTTGACGAACTTGAACGGCCCCACACACACCGGGTTGTCGCCGAAATTGTCTCCGGCCTTGGCGAGTTCGGTCGGGGACATGATCATGCCCGCCCGATCGGCGAGCGCCGCGGTGATGGGCGCGAACGGCGTCTCGACCTCGTTGACCGAAATGCCGGTCTGCGCCTTGAACTTCTCGAATACGGGCTTGTACCAGTCGCCGAGTCCGTCGACGGAGTAGACGGTGACCGTCTTGTTGCCCCCGCTCGAGTCGCTGCCGGTGCCGCCACAGGCGGTCAGGCTGAAGGCGACCGCGGTGGCGGAGGTGAGGATGAGAGCGGAACGGGCGATGGTGCGTGCGAGGCGGTTGTTCGTATTACGCACGGTGGCTGCACTTTCAGTTCAGGGGACGGTCGAGTCGAAGGAACAGGGGGTACTCCGCCGCCCGGGCGAGGCGCGCTCGGGCGGCGGAATTCTTCTAGCCGCGCTCGGCCAGCAGCAGCTGCGCGAATTCGGTCACCGAGGGCACGACGTGGGTCGCACCGGCGGCCCGCAGCTGCTCTTCGGTGTGCGCGCCGGTCAGCGTGCCCGCGACGATGCGCGCGCCCGCGGCCAGGCCGGTGGCGATATCGCTGGACGTATCGCCCAGCACCGCAACGCGATCCACGGCGTCGGCCTCGAGCCGCAGCACGGCGGCGAGCACCATGTCCGGGAAGGGGCGGCCGCGTCCGGCGTCGGAGGGGGCCAGGGTCAGGTCGGCGATCTCGTTCCAGCCCAGCGCGTTCAGCAGCCGGTCCTGGGTCTCACGGCTGAACCCGGTGGTCAGCGCCACCTTGATGCCCGCCGCCCGCAGTGCCGAAATCGCTTCGGCGGCACCGGGAATCGGGCTGATCCCGGCGTCCGCGAAGTCCGCGTAGGCGGCCTCGAAGGCGCGGTTGGCGGCCTGGGCGCGGTCCTCGTCGCCGAGCAGGGTGCGGAAGCACCAGATCTTGGACTGGCCCATGGTGTCCTGCACGAACTTGCGCGCGGACTCGCGCTCGGGGCCCTCGGTGGGGACGCCCGCGGCGGTGATGGCCGCCTCGAACGCCTTCTCGACCAGCCCGTCATCGGCGACGGTGGTGCCCGCCATATCCAGGACGGCGAGTTCGATCTGCTTGTCGGACACGATGATTCCTTCGTCGTTGAGGGGTTCAGAGGTCGAGAAGATCGGCGGTCTGCTCGCCGAGGGCGGGGCCCAGCGTCATGCCGCGACCACCGGGGCCGGTGATGACCCAGACGCCGTCGGACGCCTGCGCGCGGGTCACGATGGCGCCCGGATCGATGGACTGGCTGTACACGCCCGCCCAGCGCCGCACGATCGGCGGCAGCTTGCGGCCCAGCAGCTCCTCCATCACGCCGGTGAGGTGCTCGTAGGGGGCCTCGTCCACATCGAAGGTGAACGGTTCGTCGTACTCGTGGGTGTCGCCGATGGTGAGCCCGCCGTGCAGGCGCTGCACCGCCAGCAGCTGCATCTTGTGCTGCGCGGCCGTGAACGGCTGCGCCTCTTCACGATTGAGCCGGTCCAGCTCCGGGCCGGCGAAGGCCGGGTAGTAGCGGAAGCTGTCGCCGTCGGCGATGGCGGTGGTGAGCGGCTCGCCCAGCGGAGCGGTCTGCATCATCTGCAACCGCACCCGGCGCACCGGGATATTGCCCACCAGTTCACGGGTCAGGCCCGCGTGCGCGGCACCCGGGCAGACCAGCACCAGATCGCCCTCGTGGCGGCGGCCCCGATCGTCGACGACGGTGGTGCCGGTGATGGTGCGCGCCTCGGTGCCCGCGAAGAACGTGTAGCGCTCGCTGGCCTCCATGTAGCGGCGCAGCGCGGGCAGCGCCTGGCGCGACTCCACGGCGGCGTCGGTCGAACAGTGCAGGCCCGCAAGGAATTTGCCGCGCAGCGCCGGGTTCAGCGCACGCACCCGCTCGGGGTCGAGCAGTTCGAAGCCGCGCTCGGCGGCCGACGGGTTCGCCATCGCGGCCTCGGCCACGGCGAGCTCGTTCTCGGTGCGCACCAGCGTGATCGAGCCCGCGGGCCGGAAGCCCACGCCCGGCACCTTGCCGCCGATCTCCTCCCACAGCTGCCGCGACCGCAGCGTGAGTTCCAATTCGCTGGCGCTGCGCCCCGAAACCCACACCAGCCCGAAGTTGCGCACGGTCGCGCCGCGCGCCTCCACCTCGCGTTCCAGGTGGACGACCTCGTGGCCGCGCCCGATGGCGGCGAGTGCGTGGGCGGTTCCGAGGATCCCTCCGCCGATGATGACCAATCGCATGACCAACATCCTGGGCAATGGTCTAGACCTAGGAGTGTTTCGTATGGAAACGCTAGGTTAATAATTGGTATAGACCAATCCTGTGTAGGCTGTGGGCATGGAGACGAGGGAGGCCGACGGGGTGGGGCAACAGCTGGAACCCGGGCGCTCACCGGGTGAAACGCCCAGCACAGCAGCCGATTCGGTGCCCGCCGTGGCCATCGATCCGGTGCTCACTGCCCGAAGCGATCCGGAGCCTGCCGCCCCGGGCGATCCGCTGGCCGCCGCGCGCATACCGAAGTCCTACCGCGTCCGTGCGGAACTCGAGGCGCTGCTGACCGAACTCTCCGAGGGTGATCCGCTGCCCTCGGAACGCGAACTCGCCCTGCGTTGCGGCGTCGCCCGCGAGACCGTGCGCCAGGCAGTGCGAGAACTGCTGGTGGAGGGGCGGATTCGCCGCCAGGGTCGCGGCACCGTGGTCTCGCGCCCGAAGATGGTGCAGCCCTTGTCCTTACGCTCCTACACCGAGGGCGCGATCAAGTTCGGCCGCAAGCCCGGCCGTCTGCTCGTCGAATGGACCGACGTCCCCGCCGATCCGGACACCGCGCACGATCTCGCGGTGGAACCCGGCACCGTGGTGATGCACCTCGAACGCATCCTGCTCGCCGATGGGGAGCGCATCGGGCTGGAGAGCACGTGGATGCCGTTGCACCGCTTCGCCGTTCTGCGCGAGTTCTACAACCCGGAGCCGGGACGGCTTCGCCACCGACGGCCAGCACCCGCAAGGAATCC
>NZ_JBSGBY010000413.1:0-7740 GCF_053601505.1 Nocardia sp. NPDC004722 | reverse complement strand
GAGCAGGGTCTGCGCGGTTTCCAATGCGAGGCGGGTCTTGCCGGAGCCGCCGGGCCCGGTCACCGTGGTGAGCCGATGGTGGGAGATGAGGTCGCGCACGGCGGCGACGTCGGCGTATTTTCCGATGTAGCTGGTCAATTCGGCCCGCAGATTGGTGGTACGGTCGCCGGTCGGCGCGCCGACCTCGCCGCGCAGCAGCGCCACGTGCAGCGCGGACAGGTCCGCGGACGGGTCGACGCCGAGCTCGTCGGCCAGCGTCTCGCGGGTCTGCTGGTAGACCGACAGCGCCTCGGTGACGCGGCCCGCGGCGGCCAGGGCGCGCATCAGGGCGGCGGCCAGCCGCTCCCGCAGCGGGTTCCGGGCCACCAGTTCGGTCAGTTCGGCGATCAGCGCGGGCCCGCGGCCGAGGCCGATCTCCACCTCGTACAGGTCGTCCTGGGCGGCCGCGCGCAGGCCCTCGAGCCGGGTGACGGCGGCGTCGAAGGCTTCGTTGCCGTGCAGGTCGACGTCCTGCATCGGGTTGCCGCGCCACAGTTCGAGGGCCTCGCGCAGAGAGTCGGCCCGGCGGGCGTCGTCACCACCGCGGGCCTGATCCAGCAACTGTTCGAACCGCACGGCATCGACCTCGGCGGGTTTCACGGTCAGCCGGTAGCCGCCCGCCTCCGCGCCCAGCGAGCCGTCCGGCAGGGCCCGGCGCAGCCGGGAGACCAGGGCCTGCAAGGCATTCGCCGCGTCGGCGGGCGGCTGCTCACCCCAGATCCAGTCGACCAGCGTCGACTTCTGGACCGCGCGGCCGGGCTCGAGGGCGAGCGCGATCAGCAGCGCGCGCAACCGGGCGCCAGGCACCTCGACCAATCCGCCGCCGGCTGTCCGGATTTCGAGTGGTCCAAGCATCCCGATCTGCACCCGGACATTCTGCCGTGATGAGAGCGCCCGTGTCAGATCGGTGTCAGGCCGGTGTCAGCACCGACGGCGAAGGTGGTTCTCACAACGACCGCAACACCATCTCCGAGGAGCCCACCATGACCATCTTCCAGACCCCCGCGCCGATCGCCGTCAACGTCGAGATCCTGTCCGGCCGCGTCACCGTCGACGCCGCCGAACGCACCGAGACCGTGGTCGAGGTGCGCCCGGCCGACCCGGCCAAGAAGGGCGACGTGCGCGCCGCCGAACTCACCCGGGTCGAATTCGCCGACGGCGTGCTGACGGTGAAGACGCCCAAGCAGTGGCGCACCTACACGCCCTTCGGCGGCAACCCGTCGATCGAGGTGACCATCGCGGTGCCCACCGGTTCGCGCCTGTCCGGCAGCGCGGGCGTCGGCAGCATCCACGGCACCGGCGAACTCGGCGAGACCGAACTGGAGATCGCCGTCGGCGCGATCGTCGTCGACCGCCCGCGCGGTTCGGTGACCGCGAAGGCCGCCAAGGGCGACATTCGCATCGGCTCGGCCGTGCGCGGGGTGATGCGGCTGGAGACCTCCATGGGCGAACTCGAGGTCGGCATCGATCCGGGCAGTGCGGCGCGGCTGGAGACCAACGGGCAGGTCGTGCACAACCAGCTGCCCCCGGTCGTGGCGAGCGCCGACACCGTTCAGGTGATCGCCCGGAACACCATGGGCAACATCATCATCCGGCACGCGGCGTGAGCCGCCGGGTGAGCCGGTCGTGGACCTCCGGCCAATCCTCCACGGTGATCGAGAACAGCACGCTGTCGCGCACGGTGCCGTCACCGCGGCGGAACTGACGGCGAAGCGTCCCTTCGTATTTCGCGCCCAGGCGCGCGATCGCCTGCTGCGAGCGATGGTTTCGGACGTCGGTCTTCAACTGCACCCGCCCGACGCCGAGCGTCTCGAAGGCGTACTCGAGCAGCAGCAGTTTGGCTTCCGGATTGGCCGCGGTACCCCATACGGCCGGGCTGTAGGCGGTGAACCCGATCTCCAGCGCGGCGTCGCGCGGCCGCACATCCAGGTAGGCGGTGACGCCGACGATCTCACCGGCGGGCACCTCGCCGACCGGGCGGCGGGTGCGCACCGTCCACATCTGCCAGTCCTCGGCCGAATCCGCCTGCCGCAGCCGGTCTTCGAACTGCTCCGCGACCTCCGGCCGCCCCGGAATATGCGCCCACACCGCATCGTGATCGAGGGCCCCGAACAGCGCCGCCGCGTCCGCCGCCGCGTCGACCGGCCGCAACTCGACCGTCTCCCCGCGCAGTACCGTGCCGGGCGGCACCGGCCAGGTCATCTCCGGCCACACCTCGTCGGCGGGCCGGGGATCGGGGCGCGGCTGAAAACGCGCCGGTTCCAAGGTCTCTCGCAGGTCTGGCGACGTTTCGGGCGACATGCGCCCAGGCTATCCGTGACCGTGCGGGTGCCACACCTGGGGCGACAGGTCGTACGGCGTCGCCATCCAGCGGTTGGACGGTGGCGAGAACAGCAGCCCCAGCACGATCAGCGTGAGCACCCCCAGCGGAATCCCGAGGCCCGGGTGACCGGTGGTGACGGCCAGCCAGGCCAGGCCGAACAGCAGGATCTGCGCGATGGTGGCGGTGGTGCGCGGCCACCAGCGGCCGCGGATCAACTCGATTCCGGAATACAGCACCAGCGCGGCCGAACCGACGAGGAACGCCGTTCCGCCGAATCTTCCGGCGTGCACCGCACCGAACCCTGTCGCCAGATGCCAGCCCACCCGGATCGCCGCCGCCGCACCGACCGCGCCCTCCGCGGCGACCAGTGCCCCGGCCGTACGCACCACCGCTGGCGTCCCGCCCTGCTGAGCGGGCATCTGCTGGCCCATCGCCCCACCCTAAGCCCGGCGGGTCATCACAAGGTCACCGTTGACCTACGAATTGCCGACGCTACCGAGCCGATCGATGGCCCCAGGTCGGCGTCCAGTGCTCGGTGTCCGGGATGATCCGCCGGGCCTCGAGGTAGGTGCGGAGGGCGGTCAGGGCGGGGTGCGGGTTGTCGGTGCGCCAGATGAGGGACATCGGGTAGACGGGCGTGGGATGGTGCAGCGGGATCCGGCGCAGGTCGTAGCGGTCCGGCCAGAGATATTGGGTGCCTTCGCCGATCAGCATGGTCAGCTCGGGGGAGTTCGAGAGATCTTCCAGCAGAGACTCTTTGGCGAAGAGCGGGGCGGCGGTGTCGATGGTGAGGTCGAAGGCGTCGGCGAGTTCGGCGTAGTAGTCGGCCACTTCGCCGGTCGTCGGCAGGCCGGGCATCCAGATCCGGTGCGCGGCAAGCTGAGCGGGGGTGACGGTGTGCGCGTCGGCCAGCGGATGCCGGGGGCCGACGAGCACCTGGTGCGGTTCGGAGACCACGGGCGTCGTGCTGATCGACGCGGGCAGTCGGCGCTGCGGCGGGACCGCGTGGAACGTGGCGTCGACGGTTCCGGCCTCGACGGCGGCGACCGCCGACTCGAGGTCGCCCTCGAGGGTCACGATGTCCAGTTCGATCGCCGGATGCGCCCGGTGGAAATCCTGGAGTAGTCCCGCGGTTTTGATGCGTCGGGCGACGACATCCACCCGCAGTCCGCGCCGTCCCGGCCGCACCGAGGCGGCGGCGCGGGCGGCCACCCGCAGCAGTTCGAGTGCGTGCGGCAGGAATGCCTGCCCGTCGACCGTGAGCTCGGCGCCCCGGGCGGTGCGGGCGAACAACCGCGCACCCAGGTCTTTTTCGAGTGCCGCGATGCGTTTCGACACCGCTTGCTGGGTGATCGAGAGCGTGAGCGCGGCCTCCTGGAACTGCCCGGCGTCCACCACCGCGACGAAGGTGCGCACGCCATTGATTTCCACCCGATAACCCTATCGACGGTTGTTGATCTTTCCGCGCGAGAACCGGTTACAGTCACGCCCGTGAAATATCTACTGGGCTGCGCCCTGGCCCTGTCGTTCGCCGTGACGGGTTCACCGGCGGCGCAAGCGGATTCCGCACCGACCTGTACCGATACCCCGAACGCCTACACGCCCGGCTGGCAGACCGGGTGGGCTTCCTATCAGGCCGCGCAGAAGAGCCCGTCCTCCGGGACGTCGTCGCGGACGGTCGATCTGCCGGTCACCATCAACGCGCCGCTGGCCAAGGTGTGGACGGTGTACTCGAATCTGCGCAACGACATCGGCAGGCATCCGTTCCTGCAGGACATCATCATGCATCGCACCTGCACCGACGGTGTCACCACGACCAACGACTTCACCGCGCTGGAGAACGTGCCGATGGGGTCGGTCGACTATCCGGCGAAGACGCAGGGCGAGCAGACGTTGCATCCGGCCGACCGGTACTACACCACCAACAGCTACGACGATCCCGGCGTCATCACGCAGCAGAAGATCAGCTTCACCGACAACGGCAACGGGACCACGACGGTGAACGAGCACATCACCTTCACCGCCAATGCGCTGCTGCTGTCGTACACCGCCGACAACGGCATCGCGTCGCATCAGGCATATCAGGCGGCGCTCAAGCGCGACATCGAGAACGGCACGCTCTGACCTCGCGGTCCGGATCGGTGCAGACCTTGCGGTCCGGATAGGTGCAGGTGGGCCGGGGTGAGCAGCTCCGGCCCCCGGGGTCGCCGATTCGAACCGGGGGTTCGCTTGCCATCAAAGTGAAATAAGGATATTTTCCTTTACCTGTCTGGTGCTGTGTCCCGCGTCACGATCGCTGCCGGATGTGACCTGGCCGTCGCACGATGAGGATTGTTCCAGCAATGACGCTCACCTATACCTCTGAACACGAATCGCACACCGCACCAACGGTATTCGCGTGGCGGGGCGTCCTGCTGAGCTCCGGCCTGATCACGCTCGTGTGGTCGGTGTCCGCGGCCCGGTTCCAGCTGGCCGGTGACGAGCTGTACTACCTCGCGTGCGGGCGACGGCTGGCGGTCGACTACGTCGACAACGGTCCCGCGATACCCCTGATCGCGCGGCTGTGCGACCTGCTCGCGCCCGGATCGGTGCTCGCGCTGCGGATACCCGGACTGCTGCTGTTGATCGCGGTCTCGGTGCTCACCGCCGCCGTGGCCTACGAATGCGGGGCCCGGCCGCGCTACCAGTTCCTCGCCGCGGCGGGCTATGCCGCCTCGCCCTTCGTGGTGGCCTTCACCGTGCTCGACAGCGTCGCCCTCGACGTCGCGTTGCAGGCCACCATCGTCTGGCTGTTCGTCCGGTGGGTGCGGACCCGCCGCGACCGGCTGTTGATCTGGGTGGGCGTGGCCGCGGCCCTCGACGTCCAGGACAAATGGCTGGTATTGATGCTGGCGGCCTGCGTCGGCCTCGGCATGCTCGTCGCCGGACCCCGCGAGATCCTGCGGCGGCCCGCACTGTGGCTGGGCCTGTTGATCTTCGGCCTGGCCATGACCCCGTCGCTGCTGTGGCAGGCCCACCACAACTGGCCGCAGCTGGCCACCAACGCCGCCATCGCCAAGGAGACGGCGGGCAGCGACGGCGGTCAGTGGGGGACCGTGGCGGCGATCATGATCACCACCGGATTCCTCGGCGGCGGGCTCGGAATACTCGGCCTCTACGGCTTGGCCCGGTCGCCGAAGCTGCGGCCCTACCGGTTCGTGCTGGTCGCGGCCGCGCTGATGATCGTGCTGGTGATCGCGGAGCACGGGCGGTCCTACTACGTGGCCGGGATCGTTCCGGCGATCTTCGGCGCGGGCGCGGCGATCCTGTCCGGGCTGCTCGAGATCAATGGTGCGCGAACGGGTTTGCGGCGACTGTTCACCGGCCTCATCGTCGCCTCCGCCGTGCTGACCGCCTTGCTGGCGACGCTGCCGTACCCGCGCAGCTGGATCAGCGTGCCCAACAACGGGTACCTGGGATTCCTGCAGCACTACGGCAACGACGACTGGGCCGACCTGGCCGACGCGGTGCACGGGGTGGCGATCGGCCTGCCGCCCGCCGACCAGGCCGACGCGGTGGTCGTCACCGAGGCCTACAACGAGGCCGGGGCGCTCGACCATTACCGGCGGTACCAATGGATTCCGCCCGTGTACAGCCCCAATCGCGGCTTCGGCGAATTCGGCCCACCGCCGGACACGGCCCGCACCTACCTCTTTGTCGGCTACAACGACGCACCCGAGCAGCGGACCTTCCTGGCCGCGTTCGCCCATGCCACACCGGTATTGCAGATGGACAACCCGCTCGGCATCGCCGGGCAGAACCATCATGTGACCGTATGGATCTGCCGTGATCCGCTGGTTCCGATGTCCGTCGCCTGGCCGAAATTGACCTACATGATCGTCCCGCCGGCTTCGTGAGCGAGGGAGTCGTCCGCACGCTATTTTCTGTCGGGGAGGAATTGCCTTGATCAAGAACAAATTCGGAGCGGTGCTGCCGCTGCGGCTGGCGGCGATCGTCGCCGTGCTCGCGGCGGCCGGTGCGACCGGCGTCGCCTCCGCCGACGACACGCCCGCACCCGCGGGCCGCACCCTGGTGGTCATGGGCGATTCGTTCGCCGCGAACCCGCCCTGCGACGGCGTGCTGGTGAAATGCGACGGCAACGGTGACACCGCCACCCACGAATGCCTGCACCGCGACACCTCATGGCCCGTCCAGCTGAGCACCCTGATGGGTGTCGAGGCCGCGGACTTCGAGAACGCCACCTGCACCAACGCGTCCATCGACAGCGGGCCGGTGACCGCGAGCGGCCAGCAGGTCCCGGGCCGCGACGGCTACACCCTGGCCCAGCTGGCCATCAAGGCCGCCAAGAACGGGTCGTTCGGGCCGCGCACCAAGGTGGTGGCAATTCAATTGGGGGCCAACGACGAATGGCCGCACGACTCGGCCACCACCGCCGACGCACCCGCACAGCTGACCTGCGCGTTCAACCTCGCACAGGGGTGTGACGCCGACGCGGTGACCCAGGGCCGGTGGCCCGATCTGGCCGCGGTCAACGGTGCCGCCTACGCCGACAGGGTCCGCAAGGTCATCGACTACGTGAAGTACTACGCGCCCAACGCGAAGATCGAACTGGTCGGCTATCCCGAACTGGCACCGGCCGATTCGTCCGCCTGGTGCCTCGACGTACTGGGCGTGTTCCGCTACGTCCAGGCGCGCGGCAGCGCCATCAACGACTTCTGGAACAAGGTCGACGATGCCGAACGCGATGCGGCCCAACTGTTGTCGATCGACTTCGTCGACGCCCGCACGACCACGGCCGGACACGGGCTGTGCTCGGCCGACCCGTGGCTGCTCGGTGCGCTGGATCCGAAGGTGAACCTGGTCGGGTTGCCGTTCCACCCGTCACCACGGGGGGATGCCGCCGTGGCGGAGGCGGTCCACAGCCGTGTCGCACAGGTCAATTGATTTGAACAGCTTTACCGGACGCCGTGCGTCAGTAGCACGACCCGGATTCCGCGCGATCGAATGCTTCGGCCCACTCTTCCGGTGACATGTAGAACGGCCGTGCCATCTGCGCTCGCATCTGCGGAAGGCCGCCGGGATACGTGTGCAGCACCTTGAGGAATCCTTGGCAGGATCCTCGGATGTACGCCTCACGGTAGTCCGTCACCGGTGGCGTCGTTTCGGGCGTACTGGGTTCCGTCGGTTCGGGTTTCGCCGTCGTCGGAGCGGGTCGCACCGTGGTGGTCGGCGGCGGCTCGGGAGTGGGTGTGGTGGTCTCAGGGGGAGGAGGCGGAGGAGCCGCCGACTCTTAATCCCGTTGTCAAGCAGCAGTGGTGAGGGGCTCAGGTTGATAGAGCCGGTTGTCGCGGAGGAGTGCCCACACGACGTTGACGCGG
>NZ_JBSGBY010000412.1:0-7752 GCF_053601505.1 Nocardia sp. NPDC004722 | reverse complement strand
GGCACCACGCAGCGCTTCGGGCTGCCGCAGGGCTTCGGCGGCCCGCATGCCGGATACCTCGCGGTGCATTCCGCGCACGCGCGGCAGCTGCCGGGCCGACTGGTCGGCGTCTCCGTGGACGCGGACGGCAATCTGGCCTACCGGCTCGCGTTGCAGACGCGTGAGCAGCACATTCGCCGTGAGAAGGCGACCTCGAACATCTGTACCGCGCAGGTGCTGCTGGCCATTCTGGCCGCCATGTACGCCTCCTACCACGGCGCCGACGGGCTGCGTTCGCTCGCGCGCCGGGTGCACGGGCACGCGCAGTGGCTGGCCGCCGGGCTCGGCGACGCGGTGGTGCATCAGACCTACTTCGACACCGTCCTGGTGAATGTGCCCGGCGGCGCGGAGGCCATCGTGACCAAGGCGAAGGGGCACGGGATCAACCTGCGGCTCGTCGACGCCGATCACGTCGCCATCGCGTGTGACGAGGTGACCACCGATACCCACGTGGTCGCGGTGCTGGACTGCTTCGGCGCGGAGATCCCGGTCGGGCCCGAAGGTGCGCTGTTCCACGGCAAGCAGCGTCCGCACATCGAGGTCCGCACCTCGGAGTACCTGACCGCCCCGGCGTTCACCAAGTACCGCACCGAGACCGCCATGCTGCGCTACCTGCGCGCGCTCTCGGACAAGGACATCGCCTTGGACCGCAGCATGATTCCGCTCGGCTCCTGCTCCTTGAAGCTCAACGCGGCCGCGGTGATGGAGTCCATCACCTGGCCCGGCTTCATCCGGGTGCACCCGTACGCGCCGGTCGAGGACGCGCCGGGCCTGATCAAGCTGATCGAGGATCTCGAGGGCTGGCTGTGCGCGGTCACCGGCTACGACCGGGTTTCGTTGCAGCCCAACGCCGGTAGCCAGGGCGAGTACGCGGGCCTGCTGGCGATCCGCCGCTACCACCTGGATCGTGGTGACTCGCACCGGGATACGTGCCTGATCCCCTCCAGCGCGCACGGCACCAACGCGGCGTCGGCGGCCATGGTGGGCATGCGGGTGGAGGTCGTGAAGACCCGCCCCAACGGCGACATCGACCTCGACGACCTGCGTGCCAAGATCGCCGACCACGCCGAGCGGCTGGCCTGCATCATGATCACCTACCCGTCCACGCACGGCGTGTACGAGCACGAGGTGGCCGAGCTGTGCGGGCTGGTGCACGAGGCGGGCGGCCAGGTGTACGTGGACGGCGCGAACCTCAACGCGCTGGTCGGGCTGGCCCGTCCGGGCAAGTTCGGCGGCGACGTCAGCCACCTGAACCTGCACAAGACCTTCTGCATCCCGCACGGCGGCGGCGGTCCCGGTGTCGGCCCGGTCGCGGTGCGCGAGCACCTGGCGAAGTACCTGCCCGGCGACCCCCTGGAGAAGGGTTCGCACGCGGTGTCGGCCGCCAAGTACGGTTCGGCGTCGATCCTGCCGATCACCTGGGCCTACATCCGCATGATGGGTGCCGACGGCCTGCGCCGCGCCACCCTGACCGCCATCGCCTCGGCCAATTACATTGCCCGCAAGCTGGACCCGCACTTCCCGGTGCTGTACACCGGCGACAACGGCATGGTCGCCCACGAGTGCATCCTCGACCTGCGCGAGATCACCAAGCAGACCGGCGTCACCGTCGACGATGTGGCAAAGCGCCTGGCCGACTACGGCTTCCACGCCCCGACCATGAGCTTCCCGGTCGCGGGCACGCTCATGGTGGAGCCCACCGAGAGCGAAAACCTCGAAGAGCTGGACGCTTTCATCGAAGCCATGATCGCGATCAAGGGCGAGATCGATCAGGTCGCCGCGGGCGTCTGGCCGGTCGAGGACAACCCGCTGCGTGGCGCTCCGCACACCGCGGAATGCCTGGTCGGCGAATGGGATCACCCGTACTCCCGCGAAAAGGCCGTCTACCCGCAGGGCGTGAAGCACGTCCGCGCCAAGGTGTGGCCGTCCGTGCGTCGCATCGACGGCGCTTACGGCGACCGCAACCTGGTCTGCTCCTGCCCGCCGCTGGACGCCTACACGGACTGACGACGGGTCGTCTCGAACACGTCAGCGCCCCACCGGTTCTCGAAACGGTGGGGCGCTTTCCGTACCGGCCGCCGGGCGTGGGGACTCGACGGCTCCGCGATTCGGCGGCAAGATCGATGATCATGAGCGATATCGCGTTGGTCACCGGCGGCAACCGCGGGATCGGCCGGGAAGTGTGCAAGCAGTTGGCCGAACGCGGGTTCACCGTGGTGCTGGGGGCGCGGTCGGCGGAGGCCGGTAAGGCCGCGGCGGCCGCCGTGGGGGCGCTGCCCGTGCTGCTGGATGTCACCGACGACGCGAGTGTCGTGGCGGCGGCGCAGGAAGTGGCGGAGGTGCACGGCCGCCTGGATGTGCTGATCAACAGTGCGGCAATCACCTACGACACCTGGCAGCGCGCGGAGACCGCGGACCTGACGGTCGTGCGCGAAGCGGCGGAGACCAACCTCTACGGTCCGTGGCGGATGGTCCAGGCTTTCCTGCCGTTGTTGCGCAAGAGCTCTCATGCCCGCATCGTGAACGTCTCCAGCGAGGCCGCCTCCCTCGCCGGCATGGGCGGCGGCACTCCGGCCTACAACACGACGAAGGTCGCCCTCAACGCACTGACCCGCATGCTGGCCGCCGAACTGCGCGCTGACCGCATCCTGGTCAACTCGATCTGCCCCGGCTGGGTCGCCACCGATATGGGCGGCCCTGGCGGCCGTCCGATCCCTGAGGGTGCGGCCGGAATCGTCTGGGCCGCAACTCTTCCCGACACCGGGCCGACCGGCGGCTTCTTCCGCGACGGCCAACCCCTGCCCTGGTGACAGGTTTCCGAGATTCAAGGAGTGTCATGAAGTACCTGGTCATCGGCGGCACCGGCCGCACCGGCCGCCACGCTGTCGACCTGCTGGACAACCTCGGTCACGAGGTGCTCATCGGGACCCGGCACCCTCGGGATGAGCGAAGCGTGGCTGTCGATTTGGCCGAACCGCTCGACCCCCACCTGCTGACCGGCATCGACGGCGTCATCGTCTCGGTGGAGCCGCCGGTGGATACCGCGGCCGCCGATGCGGTCATGAACGCCGGTGTGCGCGGCCTTGCCGAACTGGCTGCCGCGCAACGGGTCCCGGTCGTGCTGGTCTCCCAGATCTATATCACCCGCGCCGACGAACATCCGGATATGGCGGGGATCATCCGGGCTCGTGGTGCCGGTGAGCAGGCGCTGCGCGACAGCGGCGCACCCTATTCGATCGTTCGCCCGAGCTGGCTCACCAATTCCCCGGCCACCGGCATTCACCTCGAACAGGGTGACCGTGGCGACGGCCGAGTCAGCCGGGAAACCGTGGCCGGTACGGCGGTCGCCGCTCTCGTGCACCCCGAAGCCCACGGCAAGACCTTCGAACTCTACGACGGTCCGACCCCCGCCGATTGGCCCGCCGCGTTCGCGGCCCTGGTCGCGGATTGATCCACTCGGGCTCCGGCGGGCGGCGGAAGGCACCTGTGTTGCCGCGCCTCGTACGTTGGGGCGCAACATTGTTCGCGGTCGGCGGCGTCGTGCTGCTGGTGACAGTGGGTTGGTCGTTGTTCGTCCCCGCCGCACCGCCTGCTGGAACTCCGCCCTGTGGGGCGCTGACCGATCAGCAGGCTCGTGAGCAGCTGACGGAACACTTCAATGTCGTGGTGCCCGAACAATTTCGGCTGCGAAGGATGAGCGATCACTGCTCCGGTTCCGGTTGGATGGCAGACCCCGGGTATCGGTACGTCGGCCAGTTCGCGACGACGCCCGCATGGTTGGACGACCATCCGCTCGCGATGCCCGCGAACTACGCGCAGCGTGCGGGGACGTGCGCCGATCTGGCGCAGTGGGAGCCGGTCGGCCCCGATTGCGTGTCCTCGTCCTCGACGCTCTACACCGAGGTGGGTTCGTCGCCGGACTCGTGCTCGGTCCTGGTGAGCAGGTCCGCGACCGCCGCGGACCTCTACGCCGATTGTCGGTGGGGGTATGTCGGGTAGGTCGGAGGGTGGCAGAGTCGAGGCGAAACGATGGTTGTGAGGGGAAGGGGTGCCGCGTGCGGGAGCGGGAGGCGCGCATCGACGGGGCGGGCAATATCTTGGTCGTGCCCGCGAAACTGCGCGAGAGCGAGTGGGTCCGGGACTTCTTCGGCGAGGTGATCGATGCGGAGGAGTTCGCCTGCGGGGCAGTCGATCTCGCGCGGAAAGATGTCTACCTGTGCGGTGAGGTGTGGGCGATCGATGCGCGGCAGGTGGAGGCGGCCGAGCGAGTGTTCGTCGTGCGGGAGTTGTCGCAGAGTTACGGTCCGGAAGGGCCCTGGCCGGTCGTCGATCTCGGGCGGGTTCCGGTTCGCGTGCACGGGTTGGGTGTGTATTACCGGCGGTTCTTCGAGCTCGGGGACGATCATTTCGGGCGGATCAGCGGTGAGCATGTCTTTCAATCGCTGACCGAGTCGACCAAGCCGGGGACGGCTCACCGCAGCGGGATCTATCTGACGCCGGTGACGCGCAGTGGTGCGGAGTTGCGGTTCCGGTTGTTGCGCTGTTCGACGAACCTGTCGGGGCCGACCGAGAATTTCGGGCCGACCGACGCGGACATCGTGGAGGCGTTGAATCGTGAGGCCGACACCGTTTTTCGAGGGCATGCGGCGCTCAATCACGTGCTCGCGCAGATCTATCACAACACGCAGGCCACGGTCGAGCGCAAGCAGGCCAAGGCGAAGATCTCGTCGCACGCCGACAAGACCAAGGACATGCCGGTCGAGGGGATCATGGCCTTCTGCACGTTCTACGACGGACTCGACAAGCTGCGGCCGTTGAGCGACGGGTTCGACTACGGCGTGAGGAATGTCAGCGGGCTGACCAAACTCCGCTTCCGGTTGAAGGATTCGGTCGAAGAACGCGACGAGCTCCCCACGCGGTTCGAGCTGCCCCTCTATCCCGGCTCGGTGTTCTTCATGCCGTTGTCCACCAACCGGCTCTACACGCACGAGATCCGGCCCTCGATGCTCGACGCCGAATTGCTGCCGACCCGGCTGGGATACGTGGTGCGCTGCTCGAATGCCGAGGCCGTGCACAAGGACGGCCGGACCTTCCTCGAAAAGGCCGGGGGCTTGGTGGAATTGGGTCCGCCCACGCAGGAGGGCATGGACGAGTTGCGTGGCCTGTACGCCGAGGAGAACCGCAGCACGGACTTCATCGACTACGGGGATCGATTCCCGTTCAGCATGAACGTCGGAGACTACATTGCCCCTCGTGCCTAGGATTTCCGACGCGGTCGTGCCCTACGACCTACCGGGCGATGACAACCTGTTCGCCGAGCTGTACGCGTCAGTAGCCTGGGAGGACCTGGGCAAAGGCCGAAAAGGAGCCACCCTCACCAAGGTTGACGAGACGGGCGTGCCCCTCGTGCGCACGACCACTCGATACGCCTGTCCCGCACAGCGTTTCAGTGCATTGCACGACCGGCTGGCCCAACGCATCCGAGCCCGAGCCGGACTCCCCACCGAGTTCAACAACGCCCTCATCGAGACCTACACCAACGCCTACACCTCCATGGGCGCCCACTCCGACCAAGCCCTCGACCTCGCCGACAACTCGTTTATCGCCGTCTTCACCTGCTACCGGCACCCCGAAGCGGTCCCGCCGAGGACACTGATCGTCGAAGCGAAGGAATCAGGCGAGAGGGCTGAAATCCCGCTCGCCCACAACGGTTTCGTGACGTTCACCGTCGAGTCGAATCGGCTGTTCAAGCACAAGATCGTGCTGGATACTCCCGGCCGGGCTGCGGACAACGACTGGCTGGGCGTGACCTTCCGAACGTCGAAGACCGCCCTGCGGTTTCGCGACGGCATCGCGTATCTCCCGCAGGGCGGTCCGCTCACGTCGGCCGATGACGACCAGCAGCGCGAGTTCTATCAGCTGCGCCGACGCGAGAACACCGAGACGGATTTCGTGTACCCACCGCTGACCTACACCGTCAGCGCGAGCGACCTGGAACCGCCCGTCTGACGCTGACGGGTCAGGCGTTGGCGGGCTTGTAGGCGGCGATGGCCCAGATGACTATGACGTCGAGGGCGATGATGAGCAGGGACCACGCCGGGTAGTAGGGGATCCAGAGGAAGTTCTCGACGATGGACAGAGCGGCCAGGATCATGGCGGCGGTGCGGCCCCACGTGGTGCCCTTGAGCAGACCGATGGCGACGCAGATCTCGATGACGCCGAGGACGATGTGGATCCAGCCCCAGCCGGTGGTGTTGAGTTTGTAGACATAGTCGTAGCCGACGACGAGCAGGTCGTCGGCGGCGACGGCGGAAATGCCCTGCAGGACCGACAGCACGCCGATCACGATCAGCAGAATGCCCGCCGCGATCGAGGTTCCGGCTGCCAAGCCCTGCTTCAGAGTCGGTTCAGGACCAGTACTGTGTGCCATTCGCCGAATATGCCACGGGTTTGCTGATGGATCGGTAAAGCGACGCGCCCGTGTTGCGGTCCGGATCTCGGGCGCGTCGCCCCTCGTCGTCGTTGCCGGGGTGTCAGGGGGTGGTCAGTGCCTGGGAGACGGCGGTGCCGAACGGGAGATCCGCGGTGGTGTTCACCTTGGTGTAGGTGCCGCCGGTGCGCTGGCTGAGGGTTTGCAGAGTCTGGGTGCCCGCGCCGCCGATCACGATGATGTCGACACGCACCGGATGCGCAGGATCGGTGGCGGCCGCGATGTCGGCGAGCAGTTGATCGCCGGTGACCGTCGAGTCGTCCTCGGGGCCGTCGGTGATCAGCAGGATCGAATTGGTGCGGGCGCTCGCGTAATTGGCGAGCACGTTCTTGTAGGCCGCCTCCAGCGTGGGATAGGTGCGATCCGGTTTGGAGGGGCTGGCGGTGACGGTGGTCAGCGCCTGGCTCAGCGCGGTGCGCTGCGCGTCCGTCAGCGCGGCGGTCGGCGTGAGCACCTTGTAGGGGTTGTTGCCGTCGAGGTTCTTGGAGTACTCCCACACGCCCAGCCCGAAGTCGGGCGGCATGACACCCATCGTGGACTCCAGTGCCGCAACGGCATTCGCGAGGCGGGTGCCGTAGCCCTCCGATGCGGACATCGACGAGGAGACGTCGAGCAGCACGGTGGCCTGCACCCCGAGCACCGGGTGCGCGAGGATCCCGGTCACCTTGTCCAGCACGGTCTTCGCGGGGACGGCGGTCGCGGCCGGGGGAGCCGCGCCGAAACCGTTGTCGGTGAACAGTTTCGACTGATCGGGTGCGCGCAGGAAATCGGCGAACAGGCTGCCGACCAGATTCTGGGTCGGGTCGACCCAGGAACCGGTGAGCTGTGCGGCCGGGAAGTCGGCGACCGGTCCCGCGCCGTCGGGGCGGAAAGCGGTGAGCCCGTTGCGGGCCCGGATCTGCTGTTCGGTGGCGGCGACGGCGTGCACCGGCGCAGCGGGATCGGTGGCGGCGGCCAGCGCGGTGAGGGTGGTGGCGACGTCCTTGGCGGCCGGGGCGTCCGCGGCCAGCAGCGAGACCGCGGAGATGACCTGACCGGTGGCGACCGCCTTGTCATCGAGCGGATCGGTGCCCGACACCCCCGAGCCGACCGCGGTGGCGACGGCGAGGGAGGCGTCCCCCGCGGGCACGTGCGCGAACCCCCCGCTCGGATCTTCCGACGGTCCACCCGGCGCCTGATAGACACCGTCGATGGTGACGAACTGGGTGACCGACAGTTCCATG
>NZ_JBSGBY010000411.1:0-7755 GCF_053601505.1 Nocardia sp. NPDC004722 | reverse complement strand
CACGGGCATTCGCGCGCAGTGGGAACACATGCCCGGGCCGCGAGAGCTCGCCGGGCGTGGTGCGTGGATCGGCGAGCAGCCGCATGGTCTGCGCCTGGATCGAGGCGTGCGACTCGGCCAGGAGGGCCAGGATGGTGACACCCTGCGGCTCGAACTTCTTGCGCACGACATCGCAGATGGTCACCCCCGCGGCGACCAACGATTTTCGAAGCGCGGTTTCGAGTCGTTCGAGGTCGTCGCAGAGGTTGGCGTCGACACCACCGAACTCGGCCAGCACATGCCAGCCGGTGAATTCTGCCGTGATCATTGGCTAAAACTCACTCTCGCTCAGCGCCAGTGACATGGACTGTCAGTGGCGGAAAACCGTTGAAGGACACCGACGAATAGCTCGCCGTATAGGCGCCGGTCTCGAGGATTCGAATCGAATCGCCGGCTCGCAACGTGGTCGGGAGGAGGACACGCGTGCGTTGATAGAGTACATCGTCGCCGTCACACGTAGGACCGGCTACGACAGCTTCGTCCTTCGGATCCGTGTCCCGATCGGTTTGGAATCGGTAGGCGATGTACTCGTTCTCGGTTTCGGCCATGCCGTTGTAGCGGCCGATATCGAGGTATACCCAGCGCCGCCCGTCCGGCGCTACACGAACATTCACCACTTCGGCGTGGATCACGCCGGTGTTGCCCACCAGGGCGCGACCGGGTTCCACGACGAGCGCGGTGTGTTCCGGGAGATAGCGGCTCGCCGATTCGGCGATGGCCGCGCCCAGCTCCGCGAGTCCGGGAGCCGGATCGACGTACGAAATCGGCAGTCCCCCACCGATATTCACCGCCGTGACCGGAATGTCCTTGACCGCCAACGCTTCCGCGATAGCCCCCGCCTGCTCGATCCCGATGCCCCAGGCCTTCGGGTCCAGCTGCTGCGAGCCGACGTGGAAATAGGGTCCCACGACGACCAGGCCCAGATCGCGAGCGCGCACCAGCAGGCGGGTGGCCTCACCGGGCGCGCAGCCGAACTTGGTGCCGAACGGCGTCTGCGACTGCGGCGCCGAGGACAGGAACCGGCACTCCACCTCGGAGCCCGGCGCGTGCTCGGCGATGCGCTCGAGGTCGTCCTCGGTGTCGAAGGCGTAGCGGCGCACGCCGGCCGCGTAGGCGGTGGCGATCTGCGCGGCCTTCTTGATCGGATTGCCGTAGCACATGACGGCCGGATCGACGCCCTGCTGAAGGCAGAGCTCGATCTCGCCCACGCTGGCGACGTCGAACTCCGCGCCCTCGTCGTTCAGTAGCCGGATGATCTCCGGCAACGGACTCGCCTTGACGGCGAACCGAATTCGCGCTGTAGGTAGCGCGGCATGCAGTGCGCGGTAGTTCGCGCGGACCCGGTCCAGGTCGATGACCAGACGGGGCGACTCGGGCAGGTTTCGATCGGTCAATCTAAGGGAACTCTCCGTGGTTCGGTGGGCGAGCCGGAATTCGGCAACAGTGCGCGAGAATAGCAGCGTTGGGCCTCGGAAAACGAACCGGTGCTGGGTCGACTACATCACGCTATAGCCGCCGGGCCTCGGCGGCGGTGCGCGACGCCTTACGAGAGTGTGACGTGACGACGTCGCCGGGCAACCCCCGCCGAGAGTGTGAACGAATCCTTAACAGACTGTGAATCGATCCTTGACGGGGTGTGCTCAGCCGGCGCTGACCGACACGTCGTCGAACACCACTTCACCCGCCGCGTCCGACTCCGACAGGTCCACCACGCCGTCGATGGACCACCCGTGATCGCCGTTGGGATCGTCGAGCACCTGGCGCACATGCCAGAAGCCGGGCCGTTGCTCGATCTGGAACAGCTTCGGACCCCGGGCATTCGGACCGGTCCCGATGGTGGCGTACTCGTCGAAATAGGGGGCCATCTCGGCCTCCCAGTCCAGCTCGTCGCCCAGCTCCGCGAGCGCCTCCCAGCGGTGCAGCGCGGCCAGGTCCACGCGGCGGAACATGGCGTTGCGCACCAGCACTCGGAAGGAACGCTCGTTGGCGGTAATCGGACGCACCGTCTCCGCGCCGAAGGCAACCTGCTGGTCATCGGCCTCCGCACCCGGATTGGTGAGCTGCTCCCACTCGTCGAGCAGGCTGGAGTCGACCTGGCGGATGAGCTCGCCGAGCCACTCGGTGATGTCGTCGAGCTCCTCGGTACGGGCCTGCTCGGGCACCGTGCGCCGCAATGCCCGGTAGGCGTCGGCCAGATAGCGCAGCACCACGCCCTCGGAGCGGGCCAGCTCGTAACCGGACACCAATTCGGCGAAGGTCATGGACCTTTCGACCATTTCGCGCACCACCGACTTCGGCGACGGCTCGAACTCCGACACCCAGGGGTGTCCGGCCTTGTAGGTCTCGAACGCGGGCTCGATGAGCTCGGCGGCCAGCGGCTTGGGCCAGGTGACCTCTTCGAGGAGCTCCATTCGCTCCTCGTATTCGATGCCGTCGGCCTTCATCTCCGCGACCGCCTCGCCACGCGCCTTGTGCTGCTGCGCCATGAGCAGCTGCCGCGGATCCTCCAACGTGGACTCTATGAGCGAGATCACATCGAGGGTGTAGGTCAGCGACTCCTTGTCCAGCAGCTCCAGCGCCGCCAGCGCGAAGGGCGAGAGTGGTTGATCCAGCGCGAAATCGCGCTGCAGATCGACCATCAGCCGGGCATGACGTCCGTACTGGTCGGGTTCGTCGAGCTGCTGCACCACGCCCGCGTCCCGCAGCGCCCGGTACAACCGGATCGCCTTGAGGATGTGCTTGCGCTGCGCCGCGCGCGGCTCGTGGTTCTCCTCGAGCAGATGCCGCATGGCGTAGAAGCAATTGCCCTTGCGCGCGATCACATTCAGCAGCATCGAGTTGGTGACGTTGAAGCGCGACATCATCGGCTCGGGCGAGGCCGCCACCAGCCGGTCGAAGGTGTCCTCCGACCAGGACACGAAACCCTCGGGCGGCTTGCGCTTGACGACCTTCTTGAGCTTCTTGGGATCATCGCCCGCCTTGGCGATCAGCCGCGCGTTCTCCACCTCGTGCTCGGGGGCCTGCACCACGACCGTGCCGAGCGTGTCGTAGCCCGCGCGCCCGGCGCGGCCCGAAATCTGGTGGAACTCACGGGCATTGAGCCGCCGCGTGCGCACGCCGTCGTATTTGGTGAGCCCGGTCAGCAGCACGGTGCGGATCGGCACGTTGATGCCGACGCCGAGAGTGTCGGTGCCGCACACCACCTTCAGCAGCCCGTCCTGCGCCAGCTTCTCCACCAGTCGCCGGTATTTGGGCAGCATGCCCGCGTGGTGCACCCCGATGCCGTGGCGGATGAACCGCGACAGCGTCTTGCCGAAGCCGGTGGCGAAACGGAATTCGCCGATGGCCGCGGCGATCGCGTCCTTCTCGGCCTTGGACGACATGTTCACGCTCATCAGCGCCTGCGCCCGCTCCATGGCGGCGGCCTGGGTGAAATGCACGACGTACACCGGCGCGAGGCTGGTGGTGACCAGATCCTCGAGCGTCTCGGTGATCGGGGTGCGCACATACGAGAAGCTCAGCGGCACCGGCCGTTCCGAGCCCGACACGACGGCCGTCTCGCGTCCGGTGCGCTTGGTCAGGTCCTCGGCGAAGAAGTCGACCTCGCCGAGCGTGGCCGACATGAGCAGGAATTGCGCGCCGGGCAGTTCGATCAGCGGCACCTGCCACGCCCAGCCGCGATCCGGGTCGGCGTAATAGTGGAACTCGTCCATGATGACCTGGCCGACATTGGCCGAAGCGCCCTCGCGCAACGCCAGATTCGCCAGGATCTCCGCGGTCGCGCAGATGATGGGCGCGTCCGGGTTCACCGCGGCGTCGCCGGTCACCATGCCGACCCGGTCGGCACCGAAGACCTCGCACAGCGCGAAGAACTTCTCGCTCACCAGCGCCTTGATCGGTGCGGTGTAGTAGCTGCGCTCGCCCTTGTTCAGCGCCGCGAAGTGCGCGCCCAGGGCGACCAGCGACTTACCGGACCCGGTCGGGGTGTTGAGGATGACATTGGACCCGGTCACCAGTTCCAGCAGCGCCTCTTCCTGCGCCGGATACAGGCTCAGGCCCTGCGAACTCGCCCAGTCGGCGAAGGTCTCGTACAACCAATCCGGGTCCACGTCGGATACGGCACGGTCGGGAACCAATTCGGACAGCTGCACGTCGCCCCACGTTACCGGGAGTTGGCGCGAAACCCGCTAACGACCTCTACCGCAGCGGCGGGTTCTCCGGCCCGTCGCCTTCGGTGAACCCGGCCTGCTCGGCGAGGAAGCGTTCGAACTCCGCACCGAGCTCGTCGCCGGTGGGCAGTTCCTGGTCGCTGGCCAGCAGGCTGGACTGGCGTTCCTGCGCGGTGACGAAGCTGTCGTACTGGCGTTCCAGCGCTTGCACAACGGTCTCCACCTCGGAGTTGCCCGCGATGTGCTCGTTGACCTGTTCGCGCACCCGCGCGGCGGCGTCGGTGAGCGCGGCCAGCGGGAGTTCGAGGCCCGCGTTCTCGGCCACGTTCTCCAGCAGCGTCTGCGCGGCCTCGGGGTAGGCGGTCTGGGTGAGGTAGTGCGGCACGTGCACCGAGAAGCCGACCGACTCGTGCCCGTGCTGGGCCATCCGGTACTCCAGCAGCGAGGACGCGCTGCCCGGCACCTGCAACTCGCCCGGCCAGCGCTGATGGTCACCGATCAGATCGGAATCCGAGGCGTGCGCGGTGACGCCGAGGGGGCGGGTGTGCGGAATCGCCATGGGAATCGCGGAGAGTCCGATGGTGCGGCGCACACCCAGCTGCTCGGACAGCAGCCGCACCGCGGTGACGAACTTCTCCCAGCGCAGGTCCGGTTCGAGCCCGGCCAGCAGCAGGAACGGGGTACCGGCGGTGTCCTTGAGCGCCCACAGGCTCAGTTCCGGCTCGGTGTAGTCGGAGAAGTGATCGGTCTTGAAGGTCATGAGCGGACGCCGGGAGCGGTAGTCGAGCAGCTCGTCCATATCGAACGAGGCGACCAGTTCGTGCTCCAGGCTTTCCTTCAGATGCGTGGTGGCCAGGCGCACCGCATGTCCGGCATCGGTGAAGCCCTCGAGGCCGTGCACCAGAACCGGACCCGAGCCGTCGTCGGACGACAACTGCGGAGCCGGGAATTCCAGCTCGTACATTCGCGACTCGTAGTCCATCGCTTGCTCCTTCCTGCGTGGCCCACTTGCGCGACCAACTCTCATTGTCCCTCATGGGCATGACAGGTGTGCACCACCCGCACCCGGGGTGCAACACGCCGAAGCGTGACACGCATTCCCGACCTGGCCCCGAGCGGCGTGGCAATCGGTGTGAACAGCCGATTTTCGGCATAGTGGACAGCGTGACCGCGCCCTACCGAATCCCCACGCGCCGCTGGCAACGCAGGTCCGCACCGGCCGTGGGGTTCTTGTTGGTGGGCGGCCTGCTGGCTGGATGCTCCAGTTCCGTGTCGGGTCATCCGATCGCGGCGCGCAATCCGGTCACGCCTCTGGCGAGTGCCGATGGCGGACTGGCCAAACTGCTGCCGGACCCTTCGCAATTCCCGTCGCGCTACACCGCGATGGCGCTGCCCGCCGACACCGCCAAGCAGGCGGCCGACGATATGAACGGCTATCTGCCGGGGGCACAGGTGGATCCGAGCGGTTGTGTGCCCACGACACCGAGCGCGGGTCCGGCCGTCGCGGTCGGCAGCGATGACAACACGCCCGCGACGCTCACCGTGGTGCTCACCCGATCCGACAAGCCGCTGTCCGCCCTGCGAGATCAGTTGCAGCAGTGCGGGACCGTGCGGCTCGGCCACAGCGGGGTCACCTCGGTGGTGACCACCCGGCTGAATCCGGCGCCGCCCGCCAATGCCGACGACACGCTCGCCCTCGAGCGCACGATCGGGACCGAGCACAGTCAGACCGGCCTGACCCGCACCATGCAGAGCCTGATCGGCCAGATCGGCGATGTGCGAATCTCGGTGACCTACATGACATCGGTGTCCGCCTCCGACAGTGAGGGCCTCGACACCCTGTTCAACACCGCGCTGCGTAAGGTCCGCAAGGGCTGAGCCCGCGGCGGATTCGCGCACCGGGGGAGGGGAGCCGACCCCTGCCCGTGTTCTCGGCTCCCGTGCCCGATCAGCAGACCGGCAGCGGGGTATTCGAACCCGAGGAAGAGCCGTTGCCCGAACCGCTGGCCGAACCACTGCCCGCGGAACCGCTTCCGGCGGAGCCGCTGCCCGCGGAGCCACTGCCCGCCGAGCCGCTGTTGGACGAACCGCCGCTCGACGAACCCGGGAACAGCGAGGAGACCGGCGGGCACGCGCCGCCCTTGCCGACCACGTAGACGATGGAGCTCGAGGAGAGACCCTGCCGGACGCCGACGGTGTAGGTGCCGTCGGCGTCCGGGTGCCACGGCAGATTCGCGGCGGCGCCGTTCCCGAACGAGGTCGGGGTGAGCGTGCCGATCACGGTGCCGTTGACCAGGAAATCGACCGGGTTCAGCTGATCGGCGCCGCTGAGCTCCGCCTGGATGGTGCAGCCGTTGGCGACCGAGCAGACCTTGTCGCTGGTGAGGCCGGCGACGCTGACACCGGCGATGGATGCGGCGGCCGGACCGGCCAGCATCGGTCCGGCCAGCACGGCGAGTGCGGCGGCCGCACCCGCGCCGGCGGCGGGCCGTCGAAGCGTTCGATAGTTCGGGTTACTCATCGGGAATCCTCTCGGCGCGTTGAAGGGGTCGCGCCGGGCGGACTGTAACAGTGCCGGACCCGTGAATTTCACGAAATCGCAACTGCTGCAACATGATTCGATTATCGCATAACCGGGCAGCGGTTACCGCCCGGTAATCGCGTAGCGGCGCAGGAGCTCCGCGCCGAGCCGCGCGAGTTCGGCCCGCACCGACTCCGGCTCCACCACTTCGACCGCCGCGCCCCAGCCCGCCAACTGCTGGGCGATCATCAGCGCAGTCGGCGCGGTGATGCGGGCCTGTACCCGGCCGTCTCCGGCCGGACCCTCCAGAACGCAGTGCCGCCCCTGCTGGTGGCGCAGCACCGGCGCGAGCGACTCCGGTACCAGCACGGTCGCCGACAGTGTGGATCGATGCCGTTCGACCTCCTCCACCACCTCCGACCAGGCCGTCGACAGGTCGAAATCCTCGGGCCGGTGGGCGATCTCGTCGGTCGGCTCGATCGCCGCGATCCGATCCACCCGGAAGGTCCGCTGTCCTCGTTCGGTTCCGGCCACCAGGTACCAGATGCCGTCTTTGTCGACCAGACCCCAGGGGTCCACGAGGCGCGAGGTGTGCTGCCCGGCCCGGTCGTAGTCGAGCCGGATCCGGCGGCGGCGCACCACTGCTCGCTGTAGCTCGGTGACCCGTTCGGGCGCTTCGGCCTCGGCCTCGCCCCAGCGTGCCGGGTCCACCACGATCGCGCCCGCAGCGGCCTCGGCCTCGGTGCGGAAGGTCTGCGGCAAGGCGCGCAACAGCTTCCGCAGCGCCGACTTGGTCGCCGGAGTGGCGGTGGCCACCGGGCCCAGCAGCAGGAACAGCGCCTGCGCCTCGTCGGCGGTGAGCCCGCTGAGATCCGTGCGCGCGCCGCCGACCAGCGCCCAGCCGCCGCCGCGTCCCGGCTGCGGATAGACCGGAATCCCGGCCGCCGACAGGGCTTCCAGATCGCGCCGCGCCGTCGCCACCGACACCTCGAGCTCGGCCGCGACCGCGGCCGCGGTCACCCGGCC
>NZ_JBSGBY010000410.1:0-7764 GCF_053601505.1 Nocardia sp. NPDC004722 | reverse complement strand
CGCAGCTGGTGCTGGCGGCCGGGCCGGCTTTCGTGGCTCGCTATGTGGAGTGGGCGCGCACCCGGCCGAAGACGAGCACCGCCGAGGATGCCGCCGCCTTCGCCCGCGAGCTGGGTCTCCCGGAGTCGCGACCGGTCGGGCGCGCCCGGCTGCGCTGGCCCACCCGCCGCGGGTGAGCCGGGTCACTCGGGCATGCTGATCCCATGATCGAGGTCGTCACCGTCAGTACCGAACAGGAACTCGCCGACGCGTATGCCGTGCGCATGACGGTGTTCGTGGATGAGCAGGGTGTGCCCGCGGATATCGAGATCGATGAGCTCGACGAGGTCGCCGACCATTTCCTGGGTCGGCTGGACGGGGTGCCCGCCGGAGCCGGGCGCATGGTGGTTCGCGACGGCGTGGGTGTGCTCGGCCGCTTGGCGGTATTGAAGGAGACGCGTGGCACCGGACTGGGCGTCGCGCTGGTGCGTGCCATCGAGGAGCGGGCGCGTGAGCGCGGACTGGCCGCGGTCGAACTGCATTCGCAGACGCAGGCCCGCGGCTTCTACGAGAAGCTCGGGTACGAGGCGTACGGCGAGATCGGCATGGACGCGGGCATCCCGCACATCTGGATGCGCCGCACCGTCAGCTGATCAGGCACCGTCAGCTGATCAGGCGGGCTCGCACGCGTCGCGCAGCGAGCAGGACCCGCAGGCGCTGCCGCAACCGCCGACCTTCTCCTCCGGGAAGGCCACGGCCAGGGCCTTTTCGGCGGCCGCCACACCGGCTCCCAGGGTGAACACCGAGATCACCACTGCCACCCCGGCGACGATCAGCGCGGGCACCCCGCCCGCCACGATCGCGACCGCACCGCTGGCCGCGAGCAGCAGCCCGGCCACGATGGAGGTCGGCGCGGCCACCTTGTTGGCCAGCTTGAAGGACTCCTCGGTTTTCACCGCGGCCTCGGAGTGCACCCCGAAATACCGGTTCCCCGGCAGGGTCCCGGTAAGTCCGAGCACGCCGGTGACCACGGCCACAGCCGCGAGGACAAAGAGGATCAGCGCCACGACGAACACCGGGTAAACGGTACGCCCACCCTTTTTGGGCCCTGGGGTGGGCACGTTTTACGCTGGTGGGCGACCTTAACGGGGATCGGCTCGAACTAAAGAAGGCAGGACCGTGCAGGACACCCGTGTATCCGAGACACCCACCGCGAGCGCGGGTGGGGGCGGCGACGTTCCCGCACACCGCTACAACGCCGACCTCGCGGGCCGCATCGAACGCAAGTGGCAGGGCAACTGGCAGGAGCGTGGCACGTTCCACGCCCCCAACCCGGTCGGCCCGCTGCAGGGCGACATCCCGGCGGACAAGCTGTTCATCCAGGACATGTTCCCGTACCCGTCGGGCGCGGGCCTGCACGTCGGGCACCCGCTGGGCTACATCGCCACCGACGTCTTCGCGCGCTTCCACCGCATGCGCGGCCGGAATGTGCTGCACGCCCTGGGCTATGACGCCTTCGGCCTGCCCGCCGAGCAGTACGCGGTGCAGACCGGCGCGCACCCGCGCGACACCACCGTCGCGAACATGGCCAATATGCAGCGACAACTGGACCGGCTGGGCCTGGGCCACGACCGTCGGCGCACCTTCGCCACCACCGATCCCGAGTACTACCGGTGGACGCAGTGGATCTTCCTGCGCATCTACAACGCCTGGTTCGACGAGGGACTGGGCAAGGCGCGCCCGATCGACGAGCTGATCACCGAATTCGAGGTCGGCAAGCGCAATCCGGTCGAGGGCCGGTCCTGGGCCGAGCGCACCCCCGCCGAGCGCAATGCCCTGATCGACTCGTATCGCCTGGTCTACCAGACGGATTCGATGGTCAACTGGTGCCCGGGCCTGGGCACCGTGCTGTCCAACGAGGAGGTCACCGCGGAGGGCCGCTCCGAGCGCGGCAACTTCCCGGTGTTCCGTAAGCGCCTGTGGCAGTGGATGATGCGCATCACCGCCTACTCCGATCGCCTGGTCGACGACCTGGACGAGCTGGACTGGCCGGAGAACGTGAAGTCCATGCAGCGCAACTGGATCGGCCGCTCGCGGGGCGCGCAGGTCAAGTTCGAGGCGGGCAGCGACATCATCGAGGTGTTCACCACCCGGCCCGACACCCTGTTCGGCGCCACCTACGTGGTGCTGGCCCCCGAGCACGAGCTGGTCGACAAGCTGACCGGCGGGTCCTGGCCGTCGGGCACCGACGCGCGCTGGACCTTCGGCGGGGCCGACACGCCCGCGGAAGCCGTTGCGGCCTACCGGCGTTCGATCGCCGCCAAGTCGGATCTGGAGCGGCAGGAGAACAAGGAGAAGACCGGCGTCTTCCTGGGCACCTACGCCACCAACCCGGTCAACGGGGCGCGCGTGCCGATCTTCATCGCCGACTACGTGCTGAGCGGCTACGGCACCGGCGCGATCATGGCCGTCCCCGGCCACGACGCCCGGGATTGGGAGTTCGCCTCCACCTTCGGCCTGCCGATCGTGGAAGTCGTGGCGGGCGGCGATGTCTCGCAGGCCGTGTACTCCGGTGACGGCCCGCTGGTGAACTCCGGCTACCTGGACGGCCTGGACATCGACTCCGCCAAGGCCCGCGTCATCGCCCAGCTGGAGACCGACGGCCACGGCCGCGGCACCGTCCAGTACAAGCTGCGCGACTGGCTGTTCGCGCGGCAGCGCTACTGGGGTGAGCCGTTCCCCATCGTCTACGACGAGGACGGCGCGCCGCACGCGCTGCCGGAATCCATGCTGCCGGTGAAACTGCCGGAGATCGACGACTTCGCCCCGGTCACCTTCGACCCGGACGACGCGAACTCCGAGCCGTCCCCGCCGCTGGCCAAGGCCACCGACTGGGTGAACGTCGAACTGGACCTGGGCGACGGGCCGCGGATGTACCGCCGCGACACCAATGTCATGCCCAACTGGGCGGGCAGCTCCTGGTACCAGCTGCGCTACGCGGATCCGACCAACGACAAGGTCTTCTGCGCGCCGGAGAACGAGCAGTACTGGCTGGGCCCGCGTCCGGCCGAGCACGGTCCGAAGGATCCGGGCGGCGTGGACCTGTACGTCGGCGGTGTGGAGCACGCGGTGCTGCACCTGCTGTACGCGCGGTTCTGGCAGAAGGTGCTGTTCGATCTGGGTGAGGTCTCCGGCTCCGAGCCGTACCGTCGCCTGTTCAACCAGGGCTACATCCAGGCGTTCGCCTACACCGATTCGCGCGGCGCGTACGTGCCCGCCGCTGAGATCGTGGAGCGGGACGGAAAGTTCTTCTGGACCAACGCTTCCGGCGTGGAGGAGGAGGTGTTCCAGGAGTACGGCAAGATCGGCAAGTCGCTGAAGAACGCCATCTCGCCCGACGAGATGTGCGATCTGTACGGCGCGGACACCTTCCGCTTCTACGAGATGTCGATGGGTCCGCTGGACACCTCGCGGCCCTGGGCCACCAAGGATGTCGTCGGCGCGCACCGCTTCCTGCAGCGCGTGTGGCGACTGGTGGTGGACGAGGAGACCGGCGCGCTGAAGGTCACCGACGCCGAGCCGTCGGCCGACGCACTGCGCCTGCTGCACAAGACGATCGCCGGTGTCGACGACGATTTCGCCAACCTGCGCGACAACACCGCGGGCGCGAAGCTGATCGAGCTGACCAACTACCTGACCAAGAACTACGGCGACGGCGCGCCCCGCGTCCTGGTCGAACCCCTGGTCCTGATGCTGGCCCCGATGTCGCCGCACGTGGCCGAGGAACTGTGGGAACGCCTGGGCCACACCACCGCTCTGGCCCACGGCCCCTTCCCGGTCGCGGATCCCGCATTGCTGGTGGCGGATTCGGTCGAGTACCCGATCCAGGTCAACGGCAAGGTCCGCAGCCGCATCAGCGTCCCCGCCGATGCCGACCAGGCAGCGGTCGAGGCCGCCGCCCTGGCCGACGAGAAGATCGCCGAACTGCTGGGCGGCAACCCGCCCCGCAAGATCATCGTGGTGCCCGGTCGCCTGGTGAACATCGTCGCCTGACGCCCAACAGAATCGGCCCGGTGCGCATCGCGTACCGGGCCGATCCCGTCCTCGCCGACGTCAGTTCAGGATTTCGCCACGCACGACCGTCGACAGCCGATCCCGCCAGATCTGCAACTGTTCGGGCGTGAGACGCGTCCAGTCGGTGATCTCACCAACGACGCGCAGCGGTGCGCTACTGCGGTACGACCGGGTCGGGTTACCCGGAAACTTCTTGTCGGTCACGTTCGGGTCATTCTCGAATTCCCCGGTCGGCTCCACCTCGTACACCCGCGGAACCGCCTCACCCTCCGACAGTTCCGCGGCGATCTCGGCGGCAAGTCCGGCCCCGTCCACCAGCGCGGTGAAATAGACGTGGTTCATGACGATCTCAGGACGATAGTTGGATGGGCGACCCGCGGTGAGCAACTCGCCCACCCGCAGATCCGCGATCGTGCCGTGAAAGAACGGCCCATCATCAAGCTTTCCGGACACCTGAATCCTTTCGTCTGCCTGGTGTGTATCAGCACTTCTCCCAGTATCCGGGGCTGGTTTCCTTGATCGTGCTGGTGACGAAGGTGTTCCACAGGCCGAGGTTCTGGTTGGAGCCGTTGGCGTAGGCGGTGCCCATGGTCTGGTCGGCGCGGCCGGCTTGGACGTGAGCGTAGTTGCTGGCGGTCACGCAGGTGGGTGCCGGTGTGGTGGTGGGTGGAGGCGTCGTCGTCGACGGTGGGGTCGTGGTGGGCGGCACGGTGGTCGTGGTGGTCGGGGGCGTGGTGGTGGGCGGCGGGGTGGTGGGCGGCGGGGTGGTGCCGCCGCTGATCTTGCGGACCATGGCCATGATGGCTTCGATCTGTTTGCCGCCGTGCCAGGCGTAGTTGGCATCGCCCTCGTAGCCGTACCAGTTCCAGCAGCCGTTCGGGTTGGTGTTGTTGTTGTCCGGGATCGCCTGTGGGTACAGCACGATCATGTTGTTGGTGTCGGCGTATTCGTTGAGGTTGGCGTCCTTCATGAAGGCGTCGCCGAGGGATTGGTAGTCGTAGCCCTGTTTGCAGCCGTGCAGGGCGACCATCAGGCGGCAGCTCGTTCCGCTCGCGCAGGATTGCGGGATGTAGGCGAATCCCTTGTCGTACATGCTGATCGCGCTCGCGCTGCCGCCGGGCGCATAGGCGTTCTGATCGAACTGGATCAGCTTGCCGCTCAACGTCGAGACGGGGGCGCTCACGTTCCCGAAGAACTTGGCGAGCATCTCCTTCTCGGGATCATTGTTGCAGTTGTTGAGGAAGGGGGACTGTGTACTCGAGCAGCTCACCGGTCCCAGCGGGCTCACCCAGGCGTGCCCGGCCCCGCTGGATTTGTTGTAGGTGACGTTCGCACCGAAATCCGTGTAATAGGTGGCGAGATCATCGTTGACGGCTTGCAGCACCGTGTTGTCGTTGGTGCCGTGGTACAGGTACACCGGGGAGCCGGACAGGCCCGAAACCGGATCCACCTTGCCCTGAGTCGCCAGATCCTTTGTCGCCGACTCCAATTGGGCAGGCGTCTGACGGCCGGACCCATTCTGCATACAGGAATTCTGCGCCCGGACCGCGTAGTCGAAGTCCCCGGCGCACCGGTAGGGACCGGCAGTGAAAATGCCCGCACCGTCGAACACGCTGGAATACGCGACATGAAGCTGATTGGCCATGTACCCGCCGGAGGAGACACCCGAGACGTAGGTGCCGCTGATGTTGTAGCCCTGCAACGTACCCGGAGTGGGACTCGGAACGGCGGCGGTCACCATGGACGCGGTGATCGCGGCCAGACCGAACCCGATGGCCGTGACGGACAGGATATTTCGTAACTTCATGGGGTCCTACTTCGCCGGTGTGAACGGCTGATTGATCGTGGTGAAGTACTGGATCGCGGACGCGATCGCGACCGGCGCGGTCACGAAGACCTGACCGGCGATGGTGCCGAGGAAGCCGACGGTCGAAGCCCCGATGAGGCAGCCCGCAACCGGGCCGACGCCGAACATGGTGGCCAAAGGCGCTGTCGCCGCGGCGAATACGACGCCGCCGACCACGCAACCCAGCGCGGCCCCGCCCAGACCGCCGACCAGCGTGCCGACGGTCGCGCCCATGCTCACGGTGTCGCGCAGGCGGTTCCAGGCGGCCTGCTCACGGTCGTACTGGGTCTTCCAGGGGGCCTGATCCTCGTACGGCAGCGCCACCGGCTTGTACACCGCGTGCGTTTCGTCGAACTGGGGGGTGAGCGTCGCGGTGCGATCGGAGACCTGCGCCGCGATCGGGAACTCGAAGTCGTCGACGCGGAACGTCAATGCCGTTCCGGCGACCGTGGTTCCGTCGGCGGCCTTGATCTTCAGCGCGCCGTCCTCCACCACCAGCGAGCCCGCGTCGGTGCGGATGACCGACCCTGTTTCGCTGGCCTGGTTGGTGTAATTGATGACGCCGCCGTCGGTTCCGGCCGGGGTTGCTCCGGCGGGCCCCGCGGCCACACCCGCCGCGGCGGCGAGCAGCAGGGCCGTCGTGGTGAACTTCCTCATCGATACTTCTTTCTCTCAGTTGCCCAGCGGGCACGTGTTGGCCGGGTCCGTTCCGGCCGGGCGGGGCAGGGTGGCGTCGGCGGGCGGCGGTTGTCCTGCGGTTGTCCAGGATTCGAGTGCGGTGAAGGCGCTGCGGAAGCACGGCAGCATGGGTCGCAGCAGGTTCGGGTAGGTGTCGTAGAGGGCGTCGACGTGATTGCCGCCCTCGATGCGGTAGTAGCGGTGCAGGTCGGCGCGGCCCTGGGCGCGGATCATGGCGGCGTACACGTCGGAGTCGTGTGCGATGGGCAGCAGGGTGTCGAGGGTGCCGTGAACGGTGATGAGCGGCCGTTGGATTCGGCCCGTCAGCGCGATCCGCGCGACTGCGTCGTGGACCGCTTGCGGACGGGAGGCGAAGTCGTACCCAGCATCGGAACCCGCGTACGAGGGATCGAACTCCTGTCGGTAGATGCGCTGGGTCAGCTCCCAGTAGGTCTTGTCGTGGTAGTCCCACAGCGGCTGCGACTCGGCCGCGAACCCGGCGGCCACGATGGCGGCGCGGGCGGCCGGATCCGATTGCGACGTCGGGTAGTTCGCGATGGCGGGCGGCAGGAAGGTGAGCGGGTTATCCACATCCGTCCACAGGGTGCCCTCCCAGTCGACGCCGCCGTCGTAGAGCCAGGGCGCGTTCTCCAGCTGCCAGCGCACCAGGTAGCCGCCGTTGGACAGTCCCGCAATGAAGGTGTGGGCGGCGGGCCGCCCGTAGCGTTGCGCGACCGTGGCCTGCGCCGCGACCGTCAATTGTGTGACGCTGCTGTTCCATTGGGCCATCGCGTCTCCGGGCGCGGCGTCGCCCCGGAAGAAGTCGGAGCCGGTATTGCCCTTGTCGGTGGCGGCGAACGCGTAGCCCTGCGCCAGCACCCAGTCGGAGATCACGAAGTCGTTGGCGTACTGCCGCCGATTGCCCGGCGACCCGCTCACCACCAGCCCCCCGTTCCAATGCTCGGGGAGCCGAATCACGAACTGGCCGTCGTGATTCCAGCCGTGATTGGTGTTGGCGGTGTTCGCGCCGGGAAAGTACCCGTCGATCTGCATGCCGGGAACGCCGCTGGGATTGCGGGCTCCGGCCGGATGGGTCGCCTCGCTGCGCCTGTTCGGGGGGATAGCCATCGTGTCGCTGCTGCTGCGGATCGACATCGCCCGCGGCTATCTGGCTATCGCGTTGCCGC
>NZ_JBSGBY010000409.1:0-7783 GCF_053601505.1 Nocardia sp. NPDC004722 | reverse complement strand
AACGGTGAGCAGGATCGGGAAAACTACTACACGGCTGACCATTACGAATCGTTCGACCTGATCGACTATGGATGCTGAGCTGAGCCACGAACAAGGAGTCGGTTGAGAATCGAGGTCTACCGATAGACCCCGCGGGACCTCATAAAATTCTCACGCACGGTCGTCCATCATGGCGTCGAGGGGCGATCACCGTCTACTCACATGTCCAATTCCGCCGTGCTCCACTCCGACGAAAGTGCTTATATGAAGGCGACCAGGGATCGTTATATCGACACGATCCGTGCGTTGGCGATCGTCAGAGTGATTGTCTATCACGCACTGGGTTTCGGTTGGCTGACGATTGTCTTTCCATCGATGGGCATTATGTTTGCCCTGGCCGGCTCCTTGATGGCGGCTTCTCTCGCAAAGGCTGGAACGAGTACGATAGGCCATCGGCTGCGCCGATTGCTGCCGCCTTTCTGGGCATACGGCGCGGTCGCCGTTTCGGTCATGCTCATCGCCGGGTGGACTGCGGAGGATTCGACGCCGCCGACCGATACCGGAATGCTCTTCTGGATCCTTCCGCTGACCACACCGCCATCCAGCGAATGGGGCGAGTTCTTCGTCGGAATGCTGTGGTACATCAGCACTTACATCTGGTTCGTGCTGCTGTCTCCGGTGCTGCTTCCACTGTTCCGTCGCATGCCGGCGATCATGCTGGGTCTGCCGTTCGCGCTGCTGTATGTGTTCAGCGTCGAGACGTTCGGGATCAGTGATACGGTCCTCGACCCGCTGACCAATTGCCTCACCTATTTGGCCTGCTGGCTGCTCGGGTTCGCGCATCAGGACGGCACCCTCGCCCGGCTCCGGTGGCGGTTGGTGCTGCCGGTCGCCGCGGCCGCCGCGATCATCGGCGGGTGGCTTACCTGGCTCGGGCGGGCCGAGTCGGAGTTCGATCTGACGAGGGACGCGATGCCGAACGCGTTCTGGTCCTTCGCGTTCGTGCTGCTGCTCCTGCGATTTCGTCCCGACATGTCGTGGCTGGCCCGCACTCCGCGGTTGGACTGGCTCATCGGGCTG
Source organism: Nocardia sp. NPDC004722 (assembly GCF_053601505.1). NCBI lineage: Bacteria > Bacillati > Actinomycetota > Actinomycetes > Mycobacteriales > Nocardiaceae > Nocardia > Nocardia sp. NPDC004722. Next base: position 6,724 of record NZ_JBSGBY010000409.1, on the reverse strand, counting down.
CTCAACGCACGAGCCGTCACCATCTATCTCTGGCACACCGCTGGCATCGTCTGTACCGGCTACCTGCTCACCGAGATCGGGTTGGAGCCCGAAAGCCTGAGCGGAGCGATGCCATTGATTCTCGGCACACTCGTGTGGACCACGGCGGCCACTCTGCTCCTCGGCTGGGTGGAAGACGTGGCCGCACGGAGAAGTCCCAGTCTGTTGCCGTCGATCAGCCGCAGCAGCTCCGAACCCGGGAAGACCGACCCTGAACCGACCACCGATGTCATCAGCATGAGGCGTACACCTTGATCTCCCCAGATCAAACAGTTTGACCGGCTGAATTGGTTCTCACGATCTCCCCATGATCAGGTTGGGACGATATCGCGGTGTCGACGGAATCCAAAGGGACGAACCCAGCCGTGCCGCAATCGAATACGGGAAGGCTGATTGCGGTGGACGCCGCCCGGGGCATCGCGGTGCTGGGGATGATCGTCGCGCAGGTCGGCGTCAGCGGGCAATTGCGATGGGAAGATCGGGCGTCCTGGCTGGCTCTCGCGTACGGACGATCTTCGGTACTCCTCGCGATGCTCGCCGGATTGTCGCTGGCATTGATCAGCGGGCGGACCCGACCGATGCTGGGACAAGCAATGGTTGCGGTCCGCCTGCGGATCGTGATGCGGGCTTTCCTGCTGTTCGTGCTGGGCGGTCTGCTCGTCGCGCTGGGTACGGGAATCCAGGTGATCTTGCAGGCCTATTCGGTTCTGTTCGTGTGCTGCTTGCCCTTTCTGGGGTGGAGCCCTCGTCGGCTGTTGAAACTCGCCGCGTGCTGTGCGCTCATCGCGCCCGTCCTCAATATCTGGTTGGCCGGCATGATGTTGAAGGACTGCGACTGGGCTGCCGTGCACTGCGGAGGTGGTCACTTCGCCGAATGGATGGTCACCGGCACCTATCCCGCAACGATATGGATCACCTTCGCCCTGACCGGGCTCGCACTCGGCCGCAGCGATCTCGCGAACCGTGTCGTCCAGATCCGAATGATGGTCGCCGGAGCGGTGATGGCGCTGGCTGGATACGGCTCGGCCTGGCTGATAGTGAGCGCTCTTCACCTCGAGGATCTGGATTTTCGGTGGATTCGACTCGCGAGTGCCGAGCCGCATGTCGGTTCATCGTTCGAAGTCGCCGGTTCCCTCGGGCTCGCGATAGCCGTGCTCGGCGTGCTGCTGTTCATGGTCGACCCCTGGGGTGGAGTGCTGCGGCCTATCGCTGCGGTCGGGATGGTGCCGCTCACGGTCTATTCGGCTCATATCGTCGCGATTCGTCTGATCGGATCGAATGACGAGGCATCCGGAAACGGTCTGCTCGTGACATTTCTCCTGGTGACCGTCGTGTTCTCGGCAATCTGGGTCTTCGTGTTCGGACGCGGTCCCCTCGAACGTCTGGTGACGTGGATTTCCAATCGGGCCGCTATGTCCCCTGATTCGCCCCCTTCGCTACGCGGTGCGCCAGGTCCGAACAGCTGATATCACCAGCCTTTCGGACGGACGGATCGGTCCAACCGCCAATTATTTTGCGGCCTATATATTCTGAACGGCGATGCAGGCATTGTGTCAGCTATGAAACGTACAGAATTGCCGTCTTATTGGCCGCTCATCGCGGTCCTGTCCACCTTCGGGGCATTGGCCGGAGTCGGTTCCGGTGGCGGGCTGGCTGTGCTGGGCGCGCCGGTATGGACCTCGGATGTCGGCTACGCCGCCTTCGGATCGGATTCGATTGTGCCGCAGCCAGGGTGGCTGTTGGTATTGATCAGCGCCCCGATGATCGCGGGCGGCTGCGGATTCGTCATCGCGTCCGTTCTGATCGATCGCGGGTGGACGCTCGCGCGGATCGGAAGGGGAAACGCGCGGCCGCTGTTCGTGCTCTTCATCGTCATCGGCCTCGCGTTCGGCATTCTGAACACGCTCGTTTGGCGATGGACTGCCGTACCCGACATGCTGCCCTATACCGTGTCCGATGGCAGCATCGATTTCGATTCGGTCGGCGACCCCGACGTCCCGCTGTCCAGTGATCACGCAGTCGACCGGGCACCCAGCTGGATCGGTGTGGTCGCCGCCGGGATGGGGTACGGGATGATCGTCGCCGCGATACTGGCGGCGTGTGGATTTCGGTTGCGGCGCAACGCGGATGACTCCCTGGCCCCCACGGCCAATTCCGAGGCTGACGCCGAGACCATGGTGATCCCGAAGTGACGGTCCGGCGGACGTCCGGTTCATGTGAGTTCTGGCGCGGTCCGGGGCGCCGATATCGCTACGGCAAGGGGACTCTCGCGCAATAGTTTTGGATCGAGTTGAAGTTTCCCCATGATGGCAGGACATGATCGACGGTGCTGACCTACGACAGGTATTCCCTACCTCCGGACACTCGAACCCGACGATTGGCCACCGCCTGTCGACGGTTGGACAAATCGTGCCAACTGCGGTGACAGGCGGGCCTGTCACCGGCATATAGTGCTAGCTACTCAATGCCTGTGTCGCTGTGAAATTCGGTAGGGCGCAGGTCGATTAATGGTAATTCGACAGCTATTCGAATCTCTTGTCTCGATCCCGCGCGCGATGAGCGAGCCGCCATTTGGCAGGAGCGGCGTGCGGGGGAAGAAAGCAGCATGTGATGCACGAATACGAAGGCGACACACCTCGCGATCCCGACAAGACCGAAACGATCGAGATCACCGATCCCGACCCGCTCGATCCCGACGGCGCGGACATCGCCGAAGACCCGGACGCGTACCTCACCGATGAGTACCCATACGACGACATCGAGGCTGATCCGCCACCATCCTCTTCGGCGCGATGGCGGCGGATCTTCACACGGCCGGACATCGAGACCGTGCGACGGTATACGCCAGGTGCCGCAGCCGTATGCACCATGGTGGCCCTTGCGGCCGTGATCGCCTTCAGCAGCGAATCGCACGAGGAGGATCGAATCGGAGACCGAGCCGTGTCGATGTCGGAGACCGGGAGCACCTCGGTCCGGGCTAAAACGACTTCGCCGGACGGAAGCAGCAGCGCCACCACGACCACCAAGGCGAAGAAGGAACCCGCGTCCACGACCAAGGCGACTCCGGTTGAGGTGCCTGTCCCGTCCGGTGAGAAGCCTTCCGGCGGTAGAACTCCAACCGACAAGAGCGGTCCGGCCCCCAGTACGAGTAAGGCGCCACCTGCCGGGAAACCCGTCGCCGGCACCTCGAATCCGGCCACGACCACGACGACGAAAACTACGACGCCGACCACCACTTCCGCCAAGTCGACTCCAGGACCGAGCTTGTCCCTTGGTGCGGGTGTGACGCTGTCCTTCGACGACCGCCCCCAATCGCGGCCGAACCCGACGACCCAAACTCCAAGTGCTACTACGAAAACGGTGACGGTGACCGTCACGCCGCCGCCGGCGACGACCACGACTGCGGCTCCCTCGTCCACCACAACGGTTCCGACGACGACCACGACGACACCCCCGGTCACGACCACCACGACGGTCCCGGCCACGACTACTACCCCCGCCACGACCACGACGCGCCCGACCACGACCACGAGCCCGCCGCAGCCACCGGCAGATCCGGATGACGTGGACGATCCGGCGCCGCCAACCACGACGGCGAAACCGACTCCGACGATCACGACGACGGAACCCACTCCGACGATCACGACGACGGAACCGATTCCGACGACCACCACGACGGAACCGCCTCCCCCCACGATCGCCGTACCCGGCAGGCGTCCAGACGAAGTCGAAGAGCCAACTGTGCCATGGAACTTCGAGTAATGACCGGCCCCCGAACGCCGTCGCGGGACCGTCGCGGCAACGTCACGGCCCGGGCGGCACTGACTGTGTCGCTGGTGACATTGGTCGCGGTGCTGGCCGCGGAATGCGCCGGTGGAAACGGTAACCCGCGTTACGCGGCGCCTCCCGCCGCCGGTGCCGCAATGCCGACGATTCGGCTGAATGCCGTTGACAACAAGCTCGCTCAGCTGCGCGATTGGGCGGAGCCGCGCTCCGACCGGTACGGCATCCCGGAGCGGGCACTCGAGGCCTACGGCTACGCGACGGTGGTCATGGCGAAGGCACAACCGGATTGTCACCTGGGATGGACCACACTGGCCGGAATCGCGCAAGTGGAGAGCAATCACGCTCGCTTCGGCGGCGCCACCATCGACACCGACGGGCAGGTGCTGCCGGTGATCCGCGGAGTCCCGCTCGACGGCACCGCGGGCAACGAGGCGATCGCCGATCCCTTGTCCCCCGGAGACGGAAGCATCATCTATGCCCGTGCGATGGGACCGTTCCAATTCATCCCGGATACCTGGGGTCGCTGGGGGATTCGGGCAGATCTCGACTATGATCTCCTCGCCGTCGCACTCGAGGACCAGCAGCCTGTCGCCACCGATGACCTTTCCGGCGATCCCGACAACATCGACGACGCCGCCCTTGCCGCGGGACGCTGCCTCTGCGCCGCGGGAGGTGACCTGTCCACGGCAGAGGGGTGGCAGCGAGCGATCTTCGCCTACAACCACTCCCCGGTCTATGTCGAGCAAGTGCGCACTGCCGCACTCGATTACGACGCGTAGAGACGCGTTCCTCGCCAGCCTGTGGAGACTGCCGAGATCGCGGTGCCGACTCCGCGTTGCGGAAACGAGTAACTGTAGAAGGTGCGAATATCCAGTCGGCTGGTCATGTCGGCCAGGTGTCGAATTCGACGCTCAGGGCCACCTGTGCCGCGGCTGGAGCCGATAGCATCGTCGCGGATCGCCGAATTCGGAAATGTGGTGTGGCCCTGCATATTTGGTGCGCCATCCGTTCGGCGGCCACAGGACATCGAGAGGAGATTTTCATGAAGGTATTCGTGTCGCGCGGGGTTGCGCTGGGAGCGATTCTTGCCGGGCTGTCGATGGGTATGGCCACCGCGAACGCCGAGGCGGGACTGCCGTTGCAACAGCCGGGACCGGCAGATGTCGCCTCCGGCGCGGCGACTGATGTCACCGGCATCGACAGTCTGTCGGGACAATCCGGCCGGTGTATCTCGATCGGCCAGCTCACGGCCGGCAGCAGCGTCAAGGGCTGACCACCCGCCATCGAGCGATTGAACGCCTCGGACTCCGCACGGAGTCCGAGGCGTTCTCATTGGCGTCGCGCCCGCGCCTTGCGGGATATCGCTCGATGTGGCGAGAGCTATTGGGGAAGTACAGGTTTGGGTCCCCACCCCGCCCATTGTTCGCCATTGTGTGAGAGAGCGAACAATGCGGTTCGGGGGCGGGGTGGGGAATCGCGTGGCGCCTGCAGGGGGAATGCACGCCCGCGATACTGGTTCCGTTGTGGGGTTGGGTCGACCCGGAACCAGGTCTATTGGGGGACTCATCGTCAACGCATGAAGCCTTGGCGGGGGCCGCTACGGATCACACTGCGATCCCGTGTACTGGCTCGATGTGGCTGACGCGACCGCCTGCGCCCAGGTCGGCTGACCGGCCGTGCCGCCGATCGCCCGTGTCGACAGGGCGCCGCAGGCGCAGCCGACCGCGAGAGCCTGCTCGATGTCACCGGTGTTCAGCAGCCCGGCCAGGAAGCCGGCATCGAAGCTGTCTCCCGCGCCGACGGTATCCACTGGTTCCTCGGGGACGCCGCGGTGGATGAGGGTTTCTCCCTCGACGCGGGCGATCGCGCCTTGGTGCGCACGCTTGATCACCGGGACAACGCCTGTCCGGGCAAACGATGCAAGTGCGGCATCGACGGAGTCGGTGCCGGTCAAGGCGAGGGCCTCGGTCTCGTTCGGCAGGATGAAATCACAGGCGTCGAGCAGCCCGGGCGCCAGGTCCCAACGGCGAGCAGGGTCATCATTGGTGTCGAGCGAGGTGGATCCGCCCGATTCGCGCGCCTCGCGTAGCAGACCGGTCAAGCGCGCGGCCATTCGTGGCTGGAGGTAGTACGCGGCGGCGTGCACATGCCGTGCCGGCGGGAGCGTTTTCGGTTCGAAGTCGCTCAAACATCCAGTGGCGGTGAGGATTGCGCGATCTCCGCCCGGACCACCCAGGCATACGGTCAGTGCGGTGGGCAGCCGGTCGTCACGAACGACGGCACTGATGTCGACGCCGGCGGTGAACAGCATGTCGAGGACGAAGTCTCCGGCAGCGTCTCGTCCCACGGTCGCGGACAGTGCGGTGGAGAGGCCGAGGCGAGCCGCGCCGTGGGCGACGATAGCCGCCGAGCCGCCCAGGGTGAGCACTCCGGTATCGACCAGGGTTTCGGACTGGCCGAACGGCGGGTTGGCCGGAGCTCCGGTGATCAGAACGTCGGGGTTCGCATCCCCGACGACCACCAGGTCGAAGGTGGCCATTACCGACCTCGCGCGGCGGACTCGGTTGCCGCGTTGGCTGTACGGATCACAAGCGATTCTCTTTCGGTGTCAGACGGAACAGGCGAGCCGGGCCGGAGCGATTGCGGGTGGGTGAGCGCCGGCCCGGTCACCCACCCGCGGAATGGTCAAGCGGCAGGGGCGGTTTCGGTGAGCAGGTATTCCTCACGAACCTGTTTGGGGCCGAACGGCCAGATCTTCTCGATGCGCGACCACATCAGGAAGGCGGCGATGCCGAGCACGACCCAGCCGATGGACCATTCGATCGGATACACGCCGGGATTCGCCTTGTCCGCGTACAAGTAGATGATGGCCCATCCGATGCCCGCCACGATCAGCGGC